>NZ_DFOZ01000019.1:0-33782 GCF_002377005.1 Limnobacter sp. UBA3528
GCGGCTATGCGGCTTGTTACTGAGTGCGACTGTGTCAAGCCAGGCCCGAATAGTGCAGCTGTGTGGCTTGCCACTAAGCTCGCATATGCCTGCGAACCACCTCAAAAACCCGCGATGTGTCTTGACTCTTCGGCCCACTTGCCACCAGTTCATCCAGCAGTTCTGCCGTTTTAAACAACAGTGGCAAATGCAAACCCTGCTTCTTCGCCGCATCGGCCACCATGCGCACATCTTTCGCATGCAGATGCGCTTCAATTGAAACCGGATCCGTAAAGCCTTTCACCATGTGCGGACCAGCCCAGTCCAGCACCCGGCTGGCTGGCAAACCGGCCTGCAGCAACTCAAGTACTACACTCAATTCTGCACCTTGTTCCAGCGCGTAATTCATGGCTTCAGCAATGCCCACCAATTGAATGCACAAGGCCATTTGATTGGCCGCCTTAATCGCTTGCCCCGCGCCGGAAGGGCCCACATGTCGAATGGTTTTGCCCAAGTGTTTCAGCATGGGCTCAATTTGATTGAATGCGGCCAAATCACCACCTGCCATCATGCTCAATGTTGCAGCACGTGCGCCTGCAGCACCGCCAGAAACAGGACAATCAATGTAATCAACACCGCGAGACTTCAATTGACGTGCAATATCAGCCACAGCCGCCGCGTCAATAGTGCTGAAGTCCACAATGATCGAACCGGGCTGTGCATGTTGCGCAATACCGCCATCGCGAAACAGCAGCGATTGAACATCAGCGGTGTTGGTCACATTCAAGGCGACCAGGCGGGTGCTTGCGCACAAGGCTTCAATGCTGGGTTGTGGAACAAGCGGGATGTCAGCCAGCGCCTCGAAGGTGGACGCATTTCTTGCCCAGGCCAGTACAGTGTAGCCCGCCTTGCAAAGGTGGCCTGCCATCGCGGCGCCCATGTTGCCAAGGCCAATAAAGCCGATTGTGTTGAGTGTTGGGGGTGTTGAGTTCATCCCCGGATTATAGTCAGCTTCAGTGGGTCTGCATGCTCGGGTTTTCAGCAATGTGCAGATCACTTAAGCGGCAATATTGCAACTCCCCGGTTTGAAGTTGAACCAGTACGGGGTGGCTGGTTGAAATCCAGCGACCAAATTCGGCAATGTTGTAGGCAATGACCGTGGCAGGTGCTGCGTTCAGCAGCACTTCAGCGCCCACCTTGAACAATTTCGCGGTTTGACGAAGCGTGCGCTTGCGCATCAGGGTTTGACCATCGGGGTAGCGCGGGCCAAATGAACCTGCGGCGTTGGAGTAGGCGATTGTGAGGGGCATTCTTGCCTCCAGGCTGGTGTGTACAACTTAGTTATACGGCACCAGCCTGAAAAGCAGTTTACCGAACATGGGGGGATAACCCGTTCAGTTTTTGCTGTGGTTTTTAGTGCGAAGGCAACAGCAACTGATTTTGAATCAGCATGAACAGTTCGCTGTTGGGGTCGGCAATGCTGTCGCAAATACTGAAATGATCTGCATTCACCTGCAAGGGTGGGTTTAGGCCCCAGTGTGATGCCAAGTAAGCGCTTTGCTCCTTGAACGCATCGGTTTCCTTCGTGCCAAATGCCAGGTGAACGGGAATGGTGGGCTTGGGCATCAAGGCCGGGCTTACCATGCGCGTGCGTTTCTGGTTCAGCTTCAGGTCTTTCTGAATGAACGGTGTGTGCACCAGTGGGCTGAGGTCGTAAATGCCTGAAATTGCGATGACGGACTTCACCACGTCTTGAGGCAGGTCGGAGGCCCACAGCGGCCAAAACGCCAGCGCGCTCATCACGCCCAAATGTCCTCCAGCCGAATGTCCACACACTACGATCTGGTTGGCATCAAAGCCAAAGCGGTCGGCCTGGCGATAAAGCCATTCAATGCCGCGCAGGGTTTGGCGAACACTGTCTTCAATGGTTACGCGGGGAATCAGGCCGTAGTTCAGCAGCGCCACCGAGTAGCCACGAGCCACATAAGGCTTGGCCAGAAAGGTAAAGTCGTATTTGTCGAGTGAACGCCAGTAACCGCCATGAATAAATATCAATAGCGGTTTGCCGGGTTTGCCAGGAATGACATCCACGGTTTCTGCTTCCGATTCGCCGAAATACTGATTCCAGAACCCGTCCAGATCAAAACGGGCGTAGCGGGACTGCTCAGCCCAGCGAGCAAAGGTTTTGGGGTGGTCGGGCAGGTAAGAGCGGACGTTGTACTGGCTCTCGAGCCAAGCCACGTCGGGCTGGTTCTCGCCACTTTGGGCTTTTGTGTCGGCCATATGGCAGTGCAAAAATGTGTGTTTGGGTTGTTAGGCAGAATAAATTCGTGACACAACATACCGTAAAGGGACCAAAAAGTCCAATTTTCGTGCCAATTTCGCAGTCGATTAAACACAATGGCAATAATTTTGTGCTTACAATGAAAAGTTCAGCGTTTCAGTCGAATGCTGGCCCAGCACGCAAGCGCAGCAAAGGCCACCACGGTGGCAGCCATGGGTAGCGAGGTGTCGTCGTGTACCACTGAGACAGCCCAGCTGGCCAACCCCCCCAAACCAAATTGCGCGCAACCATACAAGGCAGAGGCTGCCCCGGCATTTTTAGGGTGCTTGCCCAACAATTGCGCTGTGGTGTTGGGTGCCACAAAGCCCAGTGAACCCACACACAGTAAAAAGCCAGCCACCATCAGACCCAGATTCCAGCTGGCCGTGCCGGCACTCCAGGCGCTGACCAACACCATGAGGGCACCCAGCAACCCCAAGGCGGAGCCTGTTTTTACAAGTGGCGTAGTGCCCGTGCGTTTCACCAATCGCGTGGATGCATAGCCAAAACCAATCAGGGTCAATATGTTCGAGCCAAACAGCACCGCGTATGTTTTTTCACTCAAACCAAAAAACTCGATGTACACAAATGGCGTGCCCGTGATGTAGGCAAACATCGCAGCAAAGTGCGCGCCTCCCGCAATAATTAGCAGTCGGGCATCGCGCTGCTCCCATACGGTTCGATACCCCCTGAATGCATGGCCCAAAGAACTCTGGCTTCTAACCTTGCTCAGGGTTTCGGGCAGCAATGCATAAGCAGCCACGGTGCAGAGGGCTCCAAACAGGGCCAACGCCAGAAATTCATAGCGCCATGAACCCAGTTCCAGAATGTAGGCCCCGAGAAGTGGCGCAATCATGGGGGCCAGTGAGGTGACCATGGCAATCATGGCCATAACCCGGGCCGAATCGGTTTCACCGAACAGGTCGCGAATCACGGCACGTGAAATAACCGCCGCAGCGCCGCCGCCAAAAGCCTGAATCAGTCTGAACACCAGGAGTTGTTCAATGGTTTGGGCCAACATGCAGGCCACACTGGCCAGTACGAACACGGTGGTACCGGCAAATATCATTCGCCTGCGGCCAAACCTGTCCGAAAGCGGTCCGTAAAACAGCATGCCCAAGGCAAACCCGGCCAGAAACACAGTCACAGTTTGTTGAACACGCCCAGCCGGTGCCCGCAGTTCTTCGCCAATTGCAGCAAGGCTTGGCAAATACAAATCAATTGCCAGGGGGGCAAATGCGGCCAGAGCAGCCAGCAGGAAAAACATGGGGCGCTTAATCACGAACGGGATTCCAGTGCGGAGAGATTGGGCATTGTACGCGTTGTGCCGTGCTTCATTGAGCAAACTAATTTGACAGACGACACGCACCTAATTATGGTCATATCCATACCATGGCTGTTCTTATTCAGTTGCTTTCGTGGGGTGCTGCATGGAATTCACGTCGCTTGATCTTGCCCGAATCCAGTTCGCGGCCAATATTACTTTCCATATTTTGTTTCCAACTATCACCATTGGTTTGGGCTGGGTGATGTTTTACCTGCGATTGCAGCATGTGCGCACTGGCAAAACCGAGTGGGAGCAGGCCCATTATTTCTGGACGAAAATTTTTGCGCTGACCTTCGCCATGGGCGTTGTGTCGGGTATCACCATGAGCTTCCAGTTCGGCACCAACTGGCCGGGCTTTATGGAAAAGACCGGAAATATCTCCGGCCCCCTGCTGGGCTACGAGGTGCTGACCGCTTTCTTTTTGGAAGCAACTTTTTTGGGCGTGATGCTGTTTGGCAAACAACGTGTGTCGCCCAAGGTTCATTTGTTGGCGACCTTCTTGGTGGCTTTTGGCACCACCTTGTCGGCCTTCTGGATTCTGGTGCTGAACAGCTGGATGCAAACCCCGCAGGGCTTTGAAATTATTGATGGTCAAATGCACGCCACCAATTGGCTGGAAATTATCTGGAATCCATCTTTTCCTTATCGCTTTACACACATGTTGCTGGCCAGCGGTTTGACTGTGTTCTTCGTGATTGCGGGTGGCAGCGCCCTTCAAATTTTGCGTAAGCGCGAAAAGCCGTTTACGCGTCACATGCTGAAATTGGGGGTTTATGGCGCAGCGGTGCTGATTCCCATCCAGATTTTTGTAGGTGATTTGCACGGTTTGAATACGCTGAAGCACCAGCCTGCCAAAGTGGCGGCCATGGAAGGCGTGTGGGAAACCGAGAAGGGCGCGCCACTGCTGTTGTTCGCCATTCCTGACAGCGAAGCGCGCACCAATCATTTTGAAATCGGTATTCCCAAAATGGCCAGTTTTATATTGACGCACGACTTCAATGGCGAGATCAAAGGGTTGAACGATTTCCTGAACACCCACCCTCCAGTGGGGCCCGTGTTTTATTCCTTTCGGGTCATGGTGGGCATGGGTGTGTTGATGTTGCTGGTTTCCTGGGCCTCGGTGTGGGCTTTCCGGAAAACTGGCCCGGTACTTGAAAACAAAACCCATAGACTTCTTCTGACCGCTTTGATGTTCATGATGTTCTCGGGTTGGGTGGCCACAGTGGCTGGTTGGTGGGTCACCGAGATTGGTCGGCAACCGTATGTGGTGTACGGCGTCTTGGGCACCGCTGACGTGGTGGCCCAGCATCCACCCCAGTTGTTGGCTTTTACGGTGTTGTTGTACATGGCCATGTACATCGGTTTGATCATCTCTTATGTGTGGGTGCTGCGGTACATGCTGTTGGGTGGTATTGGTTCATCCAAGAAGGTAAATTGGGGCGGGGTTCCAACCGCTACTACGCCTGCAGACAAACTTCGCCGTGAACAATAAAAGGGGAACTGCGCGATGACTTTCAACGAGTTTTTACCGCTGTTGTTCATGGGCGTAATGGGTTTGTCCCTTCTGATTTACGTGGTACTGGATGGTTACGACTTGGGCGTTGGCCTGTTGTTGCCCCATGCTACAGACGATGAAAAAGACACCATGATCAATTCAATCGTCCCGTTCTGGGATGCAAATGAAACCTGGTTGGTGCTGGGTGTGGGCGTATTGCTGGTCGCCTTTCCAAAAGCCCACGGTGTGGTACTCACGGCCTTGTACCTGCCAGTCACTTTCATGCTGCTGGGCTTGGTGTTAAGGGGGGTAGCGTTTGATTTTCGCGTTAAAGTGGATGTGGCCTACAAGCCGCTGTGGAACCGGATTTTTTTCATCGGTTCACTGGTTACCTCGGTTTCGCAAGGCTGGATGCTGGGTAGTTACATCACGGGTTTTTCTAACCATTGGTCGCAACTGGTCTTCAACTTGGGTGTCGCCATCACCTTGCCTTTTGCTTACACCTTGTTGGCCAGCGGTTGGTTGATCATGAAAACTGAAGGCGGTTTGATCGAGAAGTCTCGCCGATGGGGGCGAATCAGTTTTTGGCCCATGTTGGCCTCCATCGCCTTTATTTCAGCCATGACACCGTTGGTTGTTCCTGAAATTTTTGACAAGTGGTTCAGCTTTCCCAACATTGTTGCCTTGGCACCCATTCCAATCGCGTCGGTGTTGTGCCTGTGGGGTATTCACCATGTGTTGAGCAGTCAGCGTTTGATGGACGCTGGCTATGGCTGGATGGTGTTCGCACTCACGGCGGGTGTCATGACTTTGGCCTTCATGGGCCTGGCTTACAGTCAATACCCTTACGTGGTCTTGAATCAGTTGACCGTGTGGGAGGCGGCTTCGTCACCTGAAGCATTGAAGATTATTCTGGTAGGTGTGGTGATCACTTTGCCAACCATCCTCGGGTACACTGCATTTTCTTACAAAGTGTTCTGGGGCAAGGCCAAAGAACTATCGTATCAGTAAAACACACCGAAGGAATTTGTTGAAATGAGCATCAGGCAACTGAGCAATGAGGTCGCAGTGTGCGGCCAAATCAGTCCGGAAGATTTGGAAGCAATTGCCGAACTGGGTTTTAAAACCATAGTGAATAATCGGCCCGACCATGAAGTGGGTGCCCAACTGGCCCACTCAGTAATTGAAGCCAAGGCGAAAAGCCTGGGCCTGGCCATTCACTATTTGCCGATGGAAGTGGGGCAACCCCCCTCAGAAGTGTTGCTTGAGGATTTCAAGCGAATTCTGGACGCAGCAGAAAAACCGGTGTTGGCGTATTGCCGCAGCGGCAACCGTTCTGGCCAAATTTACATGGGAGCCTGCGCACTGAAGTGAGCGGGCCTCTCGCGCTAGTGGTCTTTCCGATTGTCGGGTAGTTGCGCGGGCATGGCCATGGCCAGCTCGCGAATCATGCGCACGGTGTCAATATCGGCGGCGCGGTAAGCCTGTTTTCGAATTTCGTCGACATCGTGCGATGAAACCTCGGAACCGCCTGCCGAGCTTGGTACATCGCTGACCTGGTATTGAAACCGCAACCACAGTTCACCTGACTCCGGTTCTTCAATTGAAATGGTCAATGTGCTGTCGCCACAAAACTGATTCGCTACAATGCGTGTCTCGGTGCGATCTTCTTCAATCAGCTCGATGGTGTCTTCAATTTGAAAGGGGCCATAATTCAGTACCCGGGCGAGCGTGGTGATATTGCCTTCCTGACTGGTTTGCATCACTTGCGCATCTTCAAGACCAAGTACGAAGCGTGTAGGTTTCCACGCGCGTGCAACCAAGCCAAACCAGAGTTGTTGCCGTGTTAACCAGTCAATGCCAGGCAAGCTCGGGTCGTTGATCTGCACCAAATGTTCAAATTTCATGAAGGGGGTCCTGTGATACACAGACAAGGTACTACAAAACGTTACTCCGATTCCACAAGCTTCAACGGGGTGGTTTATTTGGTTGAGGTGCCTTCCATGGAGGAAGGCGACATTCAGGCCCAAACCCGGGACCTGTTGAGCTGCCTTGAACGCACCATGGCTGGCGCAGGCACAGACAAAAGCCGTTTGTTGCTGGTTCAGGTTTACTTGACCAATATGGCCCGCGATTACGAGGGGTTCAACTCGGTTTGGGACGCTTGGTTGCCCGAGGGCGCTGCACCTTCACGCGCGTGTGTGGAAGTCAAAGGACTGGCCAAGCCAGGCTGGAAAGTGGAGCTCGTGGTGACGGCAGCGGTGAATCCGGATTTACTGGCTTAACAAACGCAGGCGTTGTTGAAGTACTCGCAAGTTGGTTTTTAAGTGCTCGATTGACTTTGCTGCGGGTAGCTGGTTTTGAGTCAACTGGTTTTCCAGTTGCTGAATAAAGTCAGCAAACGCAAGCTCCCCCACCAATTTGCAATGCCCTTTCAGCGTGTGCAGCGCTCGTTTGGCCTCAGGAAAGTTTTCGGCCAAAAGCTGTTTTTCGGTGTCATCTGCAAGTTGCGGAATTTCAGCCGCAATCATGTCGATGGTTGTTTTCAGCAATTCTTTGTCATGGTCAAAGTTTTGCATTGGAATTGGCGACACATTGAATTTCAGGCGTGCAAGCACGGCTTCAATGTCGCTGCGCTTGAATGGTTTTGAAATGTACTCGCGCATGCCTGCGTCCTGGCACATCGATTGAATATCTCCGATCGATTCTGCCGTCAGGCCAACAATTGGCAAGTTGGAGTGACTGGATTCTGCAAGGATTTTACGGCAGGCTTCCAGCCCGCCCATGTTTGGCATTTGAAAGTCCATCAAGACAAGGTCGAATTTTTCTTCGTCTACCGCCTGCACCGCTTGGATACCGTCAGCGACAAGTTTGAAAGAGATCCCGAGTTGGGTTAGCACATGGGCAATGAAGGTTTGATTGACCATGTTGTCCTCTGCAACCAGTACCCGAATACCTTTTGAGGCGGTGCCGAAGGGTTCACCGGTTGAGTCGGAATATTCAGTATTCATAAAGATTATCTCGAGTTTTGTTCTATTATTTGCCAACCCGCTACCCAAGCGGAACAGGGGTTGCCACAGGACTTTGTAAATATTAATGCTTAATCGGGATTGAGCCATGCAAATACAGTCACACACGCCAGGAATCGCTGTTTTTGCGCAAAGCGTGGGCGTATTTGATTCAGGCGTGGGTGGTTTGTCGGTTTTGAAGGCGATGTTGAATTACTTGCCAGCAGAGCGCTTTCAATTCGTGGCCGACGAACGTTATTTGCCCTATGGCGACAAGCCGCAGCATGAAATTACAGACCGTGTATTAACCCTGTCCAATTGGCTGCGCAATCAGGAGTGCAAAGCCATGGTCATGGCCTGCAATACTGCCACTGCTGCAGGCGCCAATCAGGCCCGGGCGGCACATGCAAATTGGCCGATTGTGGGAATCGAGCCCGCCGTCAAACCTGCCAGTATGCTGACCAAAACCGGTGTGGTGGGTATTTTGGCAACCACCAACACGGTGGCCAGCGAGCGGTTCAAGGGCTTGGTTGAAAGATTTGATCCTTTGGCGAAGGTGATTGCACACCCGTGCCCTGGGCTGGTTGAACTGATCGAACAATCGCCCATGCCCGAGCCAGCGATCGAGGCCCTGTTAAAGCCTGTGTTGGCCGAGCTGCTTCAAAAAAATGCAGACGTTATTGTATTGGGCTGCACACACTACCCCTTTGTTGCACACCTCATTTCAAAACTGGCTGGCCCGGACGTAACAGTCATAGAAACTGGTTTGCCGGTGGCCAAACAGTTGAAAACCCGTCTGGAGAGCGAGGGCCTGCTGAATATGGGCGAGGCACATTTACCCATGATTGAGCGAGTGAGTTTTTTCACGACCGGTCAACCCGAGGCTTTCAAGACAAAATTGGTGAATTTGTTGGGCACCGATTGGCTTCAGGTCAAGGTGCAGCAACTGGACATCTAGATTGCGCTTTTAGCCTGCTGCGAGCATCTGCGCCACTTGCACAAATTGCTCAGGCGCAATTTCCTCGGCACGTGCCGTGAGTGCTATGCCTGCGGCGCTTGCGATATGTTCGGGCACCACATTGGCCCAAGTGTTGCGCAACATTTTGCGGCGTTGTGAAAACGCAGTGCTGACCACTCGGCTAAAAATTTCACCCGGAATTGCAGCGCGTTCCTGGGCCTGTTTTGGCACCATTCGAACAATCGCGGACATGACGCGGGGTGGTGGGTCGAAGCACTCGGGCGGCACATCGAACAAATGGTCCATGTCGTAGTAGGCTTGCAGCATCACCGATAACCTGCCGTAGTCGCTGGTTTTTGGGACCGCTACCATGCGGTCAATGACTTCTTTTTGCAGCATGAAGTGCTGGTCGATCACCTGGTCTGCCACTTCAAGTAAAGCAAATAAAATGGGTGAGGAGATGTTGTAAGGCAAATTGCCCGCCACGCGAAAAGGCGCAGGAAGTTGGCTGAAGTCAAATTTCAGCACGTCCACTTCGTGAACGGTGAGTTTGTCCTTCCAGTTCCCGGTGCGAAGCTTTTCCGCCAGGTCCCGGTCAATTTCGATCACCTGCAGGTGATTCACTGCCTTAAGCAGCCAAAATGTGAGTGCGCCCAAGCCTGGACCAATTTCAACCAGCGTGTCGTCTGCACGGGGTCGCATCTCGCCGATCAGGTTTGACAGCACACTTTGATCGGTTAAAAAGTGTTGGCCAAATCGTTTTTTAGCTTGGTGTTTCATTGCGCGTTCCTGCGGCAAAGGTCCATATGGTGCGCGCATTCTATCGCTTCATTCAGGCTGCCCGCATCCATGTTGCGGGTACCGGCCAAGTCAAGTGCGGTGCCATGGTCAACTGAGGTTCGCACAATGGGCAAACCCAGTGAGACATTCACGCCTTGCCCAAAACTGGCATGCTTCAGTACGGGCAAGCCCTGGTCGTGAAACATGGCCAAAACTGCATCGCTGTTTTGCAGGTATTTGGGCTGAAACAGGGTGTCGGCAGGGAAGGGGCCTTGCACATCGTGTCCCCTGGCCTGCAGAGCTTTGATGGTTGGCGTGATGGTGTCAATTTCCTCACGTCCGAGGTCGCCTGATTCGCCGGCGTGTGGATTTAGCCCTGTCACCAGAATTCTCGGTTTCGGCAAACTCCAGTACAGGCTTAAATCGTGCAGCATGATTTCAAGCGTACGGGTGAGGCTGCTCCGGGTAATTGCTTCAGGCACCTTGGCCAGTGGAATGTGGGTAGTCGCCAGTGCAACCTTCATTTGACCACCCATCAGCATCATGACGACATCGCCTTGCCCGCAGCGCTCAGCCAGGTACTCGGTGTGCCCCATGAAACCTGGCCAGTGCGGGCTGATTGCTGATTTTTGAATGGGTGCTGTCACCATGGCCGCTGCAGTTCCATTTTGGCATGCATCGCAGGCCATGTTGAGCAGACCCAGCACGTAGGGTGCGTTGGCCGGGTTGGGTTGACCGGTGATGCAGGGTGTTGAAAGCGGGTGGTCAAGCAGAAAGTAGCCGGGGGCTTCAGGTTCGCCGGTGGCAATATCCCGCAACGAGTTGATGCGTTGCCATTTGGGTTCTATGCCCGCATTTTTTGCGCGGGTTTCGAGCAAATCAGCATCACCAAGAATGACCAGCGAACGGTTCAGCCGCTTGGCTTGGCTGGTTTCGGCCAATAAAGCACACAGTTCTGGCCCGATCCCGGCGGGTTCACCGCTGGTGATCAGGATCGGGAGATTTGTGGCCGTGCTCATGCCCTGTGCATCAAAGGCGAATTTCAATGAAGGTGGCGTCGCGCAGTTGGCGCAACCATTCTTGATAGCTTTCCTCGGATTTGTTGGCGCGAATAGCCTGACGTGCAGCCTGGCGCTGGCGCTCTTCAGAGGCCGCCTGTTGGCGACGTTCTACCACTTGAATAATGTGGAAACCAAAGCGGCTTTGAAACACCGGGCTTACACCCCCGATGCCAAGCTGATTCATCTCTCGTTCAAATTCCGGCACTGTGTCGCCTGGGTACAACCAGCCCAAATCGCCGCCCTTTGAAGCAGAACCGTCTTGCGAGTATCGCTTGGCCAACGTATCAAAGGTCGCAGCGCCACCTTGCAGTTGTTCCAGTGCAAAATTTAGCCGGCGTCGGGCTTCCGCTTCGGTAATGTCAGGGCCTGGGCGGATCAGGATGTGTCGCGCCCGGGTTTGAGTCACTGGTGTGCTGTCCAGCGCGGCGCCACTCTCACGACGCTCGAGTACTTTCAACACGTGAAATCCGTTGGGGCTGCGAATGGTTTGTACTGCATTCAATTGCGCCTTGGACAGGAATTCGCTAAACAGGGTGGGCACGGCATCAAAACCGGACCAACCCATTTGCCCTGTGCCGTCAATCGCCAGCTCGGGATTGGTTTGCACAATGGCTTCCACTGTTTTTCCGTCTTTCAGGGCCTTTTCAATTGCTTCAACCTTGCCTCTAGCCTGGTTGAGCGTTGCACCGCTGGCATCACTGGGGGCTTTGACCAGCAACTGCACCCAGTTCACTTCAGGTTGGTTGGGGGCCGCGCCACCCTTGGTTCGGGCAGCCAGGTAATTCTGAATTTCTGCATCTGACACTTGAATTCGGGCTTCTACCTCTCGCTCGCGCAGGCGTCCCAAGGTAATTTCGCTGCGTACCTCTTCACGAAAGCGGGCGGGCGAAACTCCTTCTTCTTGAAGCCGTGCCAAAAAGTCTTCCAGAGACAAACCGTTTTGGTCCGCAACACGAGCCATGGCAGCCTCAATTTGAGCTTCTTCAATCCGGATGCCCACTTCTTCTGCTTTCTGAAGTTGCGCCCGGTCCATCACCATGCGGTCAAGCACCTGTTTGCGCAATTCGATCCGATCGGGCAAGGGCGCGCCGCGGCGACTCATTTGGCGTTCAATCAGGGCCACCTGCCTGTTCAACTCGCTGCGGGTAATGATGTCGGTGTTCACCACCGCAACAATGCCATCGATTGCTGCTGCGCCGGAACCGTTGCTGGCCCCGAGTTCGGAACTCAGCTTACCCGCTGGCAAATTGGAGGTTGGTGCTTTGACACCCTGCGCCTGCGCATGGCTCATGGCCGCCAGGGCGGAGATCGCGAATAACCAGTGTTGAATGTGCTTCATGTTCATAACTTATTGGGTGCTTAGTGAGTACTTAGTGGGTACTTAATGGGTGCTCATTGGATCGATTGTGCGGAAGAGAAAGGCGTGTACCCTGGCACCTTTCTGGACAACAGGTCGGCCGGGTTGGACCCCAAACGACCCAATCCATTGAGTTCAAGTTGAACAAACAGCGATGTGGTCTCCAGCTGTGGTGCAGTCGCAAATCTTTGTGCAATCACACGCACTGCCCAGCAACCCTCGCCATACTCAAGGCCTGCCACACCTTCAATCAAACGATTGTCCAGCATTGAATAGTTTAAACGACCCACGCCACTCCAGCGGTCAGAGATGGGCCATTGGCCTGAAATGTCGAACTGGTCAATTTGTGCGCGGGTGTAGCGATACCCCAAATTCAGTTGTTTGCCCAGCGACGGCGCATAGCTGACAGTGACATTGCCGCGTTCGTGCCGCCCGCTTTCTGCATTCAGTTGCGTGGTGGCGTCCAGGAATACTGACTGGCTGATACGGCCGCGCGCATTGGCAAAGAAGTCAGAATCGCTGGTGGTTGGCGCCTCGAAACCTTGCAAAATAACCCGGGGTGTACTCAAGTTCAGGCGTTGTCCGCCGGTTACGCTAAACAACTCCTCGCTGGTGGCCTCGTCGTAGAAACGGCTGGTCACGGCCAGTGTCAGCTGGTTCGCATCACCCACACGGTCAAGTCCGGAATATCTGTTCTCGGCGAAAATCCGGGTCAGGCTTTGGTCGGTAACCGAGGTGTCGAAAATAGGCTGATCGGATTGGTCTTTGAACGGCGTGTAAAGGTAGAAAATTCGCGGTTCAAGGGTTTGGTTTACATTGCGACCGAAAAAGCTTGTTTTTCGGTCGAAGTAAACCGTACTGTCGAGTGAAACAGTTGGGATCACGCTACCAGGCGCTGCAGGCGAGCCAGGTGTTTGACCTTGTAAATCGTAGTTGGTGGCCTGCACTGAAATAGCGGGCGTGAACGAGAATTCAGACCGCTGGATGGGCATGAAAACCCGGGCGCGTGTCACACCCCGTGAGCCTTCAACCCGTGCGGGTGCGGACGATGGGCGGGCAAAGTCGGTGTATTGCCCGCTCACTGACACAAACGCATTGGCTTCACCGATGCGGGTTGGGCTCAGCTCAAGCGTCGCTTCAGGCAAGCGGTCATAGGGCTCAGCGATTACGTCGTTAAACAACTGCAGTGTTTGGTGAGCCACGGTGCGCACATTGGCGCTCCAGTTCTTCTGGCGGTACGAGAAGAAACCTTCTTGTACCAAAATACGTTGAGAGGCCACAGCCTGCGTGCGCGAGAAGTCGACAAAGTAGTTGTCATCCGACACCTGGTTGAAATTGACCCCTGCGTAGAAGGGGCCTTTCTCGTACTTGTGCAGCAAAGACAAAGCCGTGCGGTCGGTGCCGGTTTTCTCGTCGTCGGGCAGGTAATCGTATTTCAGCTCGCCTTCGTTGTTGGGCGTCAGGTACCGTGTTTGGGTTCCCAGTTGGTAACCCCGGCCCGAAATGATTTTCGGGTACAGGGTCATGTCTTTGTCTGGGGCAATATTCAGGTAGTACGGAACTGTAATTTCAAGCCCGCTGTTGGACACGGTACCAAACGAGGGGGGCAGGAATCCGCTTTTGCGCCTGTCAGTGGTGGGAAATGAAAAGTAAGGAGCACCCAATATTGGCACATCCTGAAATACAACCTTCGCCCCACGGGCACGACCCACTTCGGCCGCTTGGTCAATTTCCAGCGAATCAGCGGTAATGTACCAATCACCTTGATCTGCAGCACCAGGATTTGGCACTTCACACACGGTGTAGTTCGGGTTTTCAAGCGTCAGGGTTGAAATGCCGTCGTACTGCATTTTGTCAGCCCGGCCTTTGCCGTTGATTTCCTTCAATTCGAAGGTAGGCTTGGTCATTTCACTTTCGCCGGTACCCAGTTTGACCGAGCCCTCCGGGGCTTTCAGCACCATGCCCTCTTGTTCAATCACCAGGTTGCCTTTGGCTGTGGCACGGTCGGTAATGGGCGAATAGTTGATTGAGTCGCTGAACAGTTTCAGTTTGTTGCGCCGAACTTCAACATTGCCCTCCAGAAAAGTTTCCTCGGCGCTGTTGCCGTACAGACGATCCGCAGAAATGTAAGTGGCCTCGTCCTCGGGTATCGGGTTGCGCACTCCGAGCAGTCCGCCATCAATTTTAAGGCGGGTGGGGGATTCGGCCTTGGGCGGTGTTGTGTTCGTGGTTTGGGCAAGCGCAGGTGCGCCAAGACAGAACAAAGCAAATGCGATGGCTGTGGGGCGGGTGGGCACTAAGTGCACTTGCAATAATTTTTTGCTTTTCTTCAAGCTGGGTATGTACTCAAATAGGTGACGGATCGATCAAGCGCCATAGGATCCTACTATTATAGGCAACTAACTACAAATTAAAGAGATTGGACGGTTTGATGAGCGCCTTGCGTCAAGAAATGTTGAAAAAATGGCTGGCAGGCCTTCCTGAGTTCGAACTTGACCTGCAAACCTTGCAGGCTGCCTCCAGCGATGCCAGTTTTCGTCGGTATTTTCGCGTAAGCGAAGCCAATAACGCGCGAACGCTGATTGTGATGGACGCACCACCGGACAAAGAGGATGTTCGCCCATTTGTGCATGTGGCAGGTTTGTTGCGAGACGGTGGCTCCCGGGCACCCCAGGTATTGGCGCAAAATCCGGAAGAAGGTTTTTTGCTGCTGGAGGATTTCGGCAACACCACCATGTTGCAGGGTTTGAATGCCCAAGCCGACCAAAAAGATGCCTTTTATATGCAGTCACTGCACGACCTCGTGCACTTGCAAGCCAACACCAGCACTGAAGGTATACCCGTTTACGGTGCCGACAAATTGTTGCAGGAAATGAACCTGTTCGATGAATGGTATGTGGGCAAGCACTACGGTGCCGAGCTGACCGATCAGGAACGTAACTGGCTGGACAGCATCAAAGGCATGCTGATTCAAAGTGCCTTGGCCGAGCCTCAGGTGTTTGTTCACCGCGATTACCACAGCCGCAATTTGATGTTGGTCAGCCAAGCGGGGGCTGGGCCTCAGTTTGGTATTCTCGACTTTCAGGATGCGGTAAAGGGCCCATTGAGTTACGACCTGGTCAGTATTTTGCGTGATGCCTACATTGAATGGCCCGAGGCACAAACCCTGGACTGGACTGTGCGTTACTGGGAGGCGGCCCGCAAAGCTGGTTTGCCCATTTGCGAAGACCCCGGCGAGTTTTATCGCCAATTCGATTTCATGGGTTTGCAGCGGCACTTGAAAATTCTTGGGATTTTTGCGCGCCTGAATTACCGGGATGGCAAAGCCCAGTATTTGAACGATTTACCGATGGTGTTGCGTTATGTGCGCTTGGTCGCTGGCCGGTACATCGCATTCAAGCCACTGCTGCTGTTGCTGGATCGACTTGAAAACAAGGCAGTGAAAGTGGGGTACACGTTTTAAATGAAGGCGATGATACTGGCGGCGGGGCGTGGCGAGCGCATGCGGCCTTTGACCGACCACTGCCCCAAGCCCCTGTTGCCTGCCGGGGGCAAACCTTTGTTGCAATGGCACATCGAGGCTTTGGCGGCGGTGGGTGTGACCAGCATTGTGATCAACCATGCACATTTGGGTCACCAAATTGAAAGCCACTTTGGCGATGGTTCGGCTTTTGGGGTGCAGCTCAGTTACTCCGCCGAAGCCACGGCGCTGGAAACTGCAGGCGGTATCCGCAAGGCATTGCACATTTTGGGAGAGGACCCATTTTTGGTCATTAACGGCGATGTGGCCTGCGACTGGCCGGTGGCAAAGGCGTTGAGCATTGCCGACGAATGGCAGCCCGGCCAATTGGCCCATCTGGTGATGGTGCCCAATCCCTTGCACAACCCGGCCGGTGATTTCGCATTGCAGGGCAGCACAGTCAAACAGCCTGAACCAGGCGATGCGGCATTCACCTTTTCGGGCATGGGTGTGTATCACCCAAGTTTGTTCGCCCCGGTCAAGGTGGGAGATTTTGCAAAACTCGCGCCGTTGTTGCGCCAAGCCATGGCAGCAGGCAAAGTACAAGGTGAGTTGTTCAAGGGATTCTGGATGGACATAGGAACACCAGAAAGGCTTGAAGCACTTGACCGACGATTGAATTCAGTAAGGAAGCATTAGCATGAGCAGGTACCCCACCCACAACCCCTTGATTTACGCCAAGCGCCGAGAGCAGCTGGCACGCCGTTTGAAGAAAATGGGAGGTGGTGTCGCACTGGTGCAGTCGGGCATGGAAGTCATGCGCAATCGCGATGCAGATTACGCCTTCCGTTCTGACAGTTATTTCTATTACCTCACCGGCTTTCCCGAACCTGAGGCCTGTCTGGCTCTTGTGGTTGCGCCCAGTGGCGACTCCCGCGCGGTCTTGTTTTGCAGGGATAAAAACGAAGAGCGGGAAATTTGGGAAGGTTTTCGTTTTGGCCCCAAAGCCGCGCAATCGGCCTTTGGCATGCACGAAGCCCACAGCATTGAAGACCTTGAAGAGCATTTGATCGACACACTGGCCAATCAGCCAGCCGTGTTTTTGCGTTTGGGTGAAGACGAAAGCCTGGAAGCCGCGGTTGCGGATGTGTTGAAAACCTTGCGGGGCAAGGCCCGCATGGGTATTTCAGCGCCACATGCAGTGCTTGATCTAAGCCACTCACTCGATGAAATGCGTTTGATCAAAGACAAAACAGAAATCGAGATCATGCGCCGCGCCGCCGATATTTCGGCCCATGCACACATTGCCGCCATGCAGGTGTGTCAGCCGGGCAAATTTGAATTTGAGGTAGAAGCGGAGTTGCTGTATCAGTTTCGCAAAAACGGTTCTGAAGCACCTGCATACGGTTCAATCGTAGCTTCGGGTGCAAATGCCTGTGTGCTGCATTACCGGGCCAACGACGCCAAAATGCGCGACGGCGATTTGTTGCTGATTGACGCCGGTTGCGAGCTGGATTGCTATGCATCTGACATCACCCGAACGTTTCCAGTCAATGGCCAGTTCAGCAAGGCCCAGCAGGCCGTGTATGAAGTGGTTTTGAACGCGCAGTATGCCGCAATTGATGCCACCAAACCTGGCGCCCGATTCAATGATCCGCACGACGCCGCAGTCAAGGTACTTGCCCAAGGTTTGATCGATTTAAAGCTGTTGAAAATGGGTTTGAATGAAGCCCTTGAAAGTGGTGCTTACAAGCGCTTTTACATGCACCGCACCAGCCATTGGTTGGGCATGGATGTTCACGATTGCGGCAGTTACCGCGACCCCGCTGCCAAACCCGAAGACGGTGTTGCGCCCCACACCAGCCGCAAGCTGGAGGCGGGCATGGTGTTGACCATTGAACCCGGTTTGTACATTCGCCCTGGCAAAGGGGTACCCAAGCAGTTTGAAAATATCGGCATTCGCATTGAAGACGACGCTTTGGTGACCCAGAAAGGTTGCGATGTTTACACCGCAGATGCGCCCAAAACAGTGAGTGAAATTCACGCCACAATGAAAGCCCACAAAAAAACAAGCAGCAAGGCGGCCTGACCTTCCCATGACTTCTCACACCGATTTTGATGTGGCGATTGTTGGGGCCGGCCCTGTGGGTCTGGCTTTTGCCGGGTGGCTTGCCAACACCTGGGGTGACCGCGCCGATCGCATTGCCATTTTCGATGCCAAGCCTTTGGAGGCTTCCGCCCGCGACCCGCGAATTCTGGCTTTGTCCGATGCCACGCGCTTGCGCTTGGCCAGTTTGGGTTTCCCGGCCGATGCCACGCCGATCCACCACATTCACGTGTCGGAGCAATCGCGTTTCGGCCAGGTGCGAATGAAAGCCGATGAACTGGGTTTGCGGGCTTTGGGGTGGACAGTTCGGTATGGGGACCTCGTGAACTGTTTGTCGACCTCACTTGAACGCAGGGGGGTAAAAATTTTTCGCCCTGCGAACGTAAAGTACGCGCACCGCAGCGCAGTTGATTCTCTTGAGGTGCTTGAGCTTGAAGATGGGTCCGAATACACAGTGAACCTTCGTGTGGATGCCGAGGGGGGCTTGTACGGGGAGGCTGGCGAGCGCGACCAGGTCGTGGATTACGACCAGTGGGCCTTGGTTAGCGAAGTGACTTTACAAGTGGAGCCTGGGTTGCTGGAAGGCGGGAGTACCCTGGCCTTCGAGCGCTTCACCTCAGAAGGGCCTCTGGCTTTGTTACCCATTTCAATAGACCAACAGCAATACTCTTTGGTGTGGTGTGCCCCGCTGGCACAGGTTCAACGGCGCTTGGCATGCAGCGATGCTGAGTTTTCCGCCGAATTGCGACAGCAGTTTGGGCGCCGTGTATCCATCAAACACATCGGTCCCCGGAAAAGTTTTCCCTTGGGCATGAACTGGCGCGACAAGCTGGTTCAGGGGCGCCGTGTGGCCATTGGCAACGCCGCCCAAATTCTGCACCCAGTGGCGGGGCAAGGGTTGAATCTGGGGTTGCGGGATGCCGTGCAGCTTTGCCGAAGTGTTGACCCGACGACTGTTGCGGATGAGCATCGCTTAAGCGCCGCCCTGAACGAATTTGAGAAGTCGAGAGTGGCTGATCGGCAGGTGGTGGTTAAAATGACAGACTGGATGGTGAAGGGTTTTTCCAATCACAATCCCTTGCTGGGTGCGGGCCGACAAATGGCCTTGAACGTGATGGAATTCACGCCGCCTCTTCGCAAGCAGTTTGCTGAATTAATGCTGTTCGGCTTGGCTGTTTAATCTGGAGCGTTTTTACCCATGTGGTCTGCCGAATTGTTGCGCGCCCGTTTTGCCATGGCCGATTTGCCTTGGCAGCCTGAGCCGCTCGAAGAACGTTTTTTCAAAGACCGCGACCCCGCTGATGCGGCCGTGCTGGTGCCCTTGGTTCAGCGGCAAGACGACCTTTACGTGTTGCTCACTTTGCGCACCGCTCACCTGAATGACCACGCCGGTCAAATCAGTTTTCCGGGTGGTCGCTGCGAACCTGAAGATGGTGGTCCGATCGAAACAGCCCTGCGGGAAACTGTTGAAGAAACGGGGCTGGCACGGGAATTCATCGAGGTACTGGGTACCATGCCGGTGTACCAGACAGCCACCAACTTCATGGTGACACCTGTGGTGGCGCTGGTGCAACCTGGCTTTACGCTGCTTCCCGATGCCTTTGAAGTGGAAGAAGTGTTCGAAGTGCCACTTTCATTTTTGATGAATGTGGAAAATCACCAGCAACGCAGCTTGCACACCCCCTTGGGCGAGCGTACTTTTTACGCCATGCCCTACAACTCACCCGAGAACGGAAAAAATTATTTCATTTGGGGGGCCACGGCGGCCATGCTTCGTAACCTTTACCATTTCTTGAGCGCGAAGGCGTAACACATTGTCCTATTTGGCCCTGCTCATTGCTGTGGTGTGCGAAACCTTCTTGCCCGATGGTTTGTTCACCCGTGCGCGTGACTGGGTAGATCGTTTTAACCAGGAACTTGAAATTAATCTGGAAGCACTTGGGGCACCGGGCTACACGCATTTGCAATGGTTGGTGCCAATGCTGATCTGGATATTGGGCGTGTATTTTCTATACCAGGTACTTTGGACCATTTCACCACTTGCAGCCGGTTTTCTCAGCGTGTTTTTGCTGTTGTATGGTTTGCGTTTTCGGCACTTTGCAGTGGTTTTTACCAATGCCCAGCTGTTTTTGAACCAAGGCGACTTTTTCCGCGCCCGCGAATTGTTGTTGACCTGGATGAAAGAATACGATGGCAGCGAACCCGTTGTTCACCGTCCTGGCGAATTGGTGTTCCATGCCGTATATCACGGCACGGAGCGTGCCTTGCGTCAGTACTTCAGCCTGTTTTTCTGGTTTCTGGTATTGCCCGGCCCCATGGGCTTGGTGGTCTACATGATGGCGCACTGGAGTGTGATTCGTGAACGCGATGTGTGGCAGGCACAAGCCTTCGCGCACGAACGCCCCACCATGCAAGAGGCGTGGGAAAGCAACAAACTGAAAGCGGCAATCAGCCCTCGTTTTGTGTTGTTTGCCATGGAATGGTTGCCAGCCCGTTTGTTGGCCTTGACGGTGGGTTTGGTCGCGCAGCTAGACGATGCCGCCTTGGCGTGGCGAACCGCAAAAAACCACAGCCGCTTTTCTAACAGGGCACCGCTTACCGCGGTGTTTTTCACGGCGGTGGGTTTGGTGGGGGGTGCAGCATTCGATCCCGCATCCAAAGCCGCTTCGGAAGGGCAATTGTTGAGCGAAGAAAACCAGGTGCAAGCTTTGCAGCAGTTTCGTCAGCTCATTTTCAAGTGTGCCGTGGTGTGGTTAGTGGCAACGCTGGTGTTTGCCATTCTGGGCTGGTTGCCCAGCAGCATGCTTTGATGCTTCAGTAGCTTTGGCTGGCCTCTTCCAGTTCAGCTTTCAACATTTGGTATAACTCATACCGAGCAGGGCTTAATGTCCCATCTTTCAGTCCGTTTTTTACGGCACAATCGGGCTCACGTTTGTGTTGGCAATTGGCAAAACGGCATTTGTTGCCTTCATCGCGAATATCCGTGAAAGCATTCAGCAAATCCGATTCGCTCAGGTGATGTAAACCAAATGCCTGGAATCCTGGTGAATCAATCAACTCCAGGCCTTGCACTCCAAAATGCATTTGGGTGTGCGTTGTGGTGTGTTTGCCGGCATTCAAAGCCATTGAAATTTCATTGGTGGCTGCCAGTGCGCCGGGAATCAACAGGTTGATCAAGGTTGACTTTCCCATGCCCGATTGCCCGAGGATTAGTGTACGTTTCCCTTCCAGCAAGGGTCGCAACAGCGTTTCAGTTTCGGAAGGTCGTTCAGTCACACTGATGTAGTGTGTGGGCACTTCACCCAAGGTGATTTCAAACAACTCCTGTTCAACGGCCTCCAGTGTTTCAGAATCGCCTTCCAGAATATCTACCTTGTTGAACAATATGGTGAGCGGTACTTCGGCGTGTTTGCAGGCGGTCAGTGTGCGGCCTAAAAGCTCTGGTGAGTATGGTGGGCTGATGGCCAGCATCAGCAGCACGCCATCCAGGTTCGCCGCAAACATTTTGCTTTTCAGTGCGTCCGATCGGTACACCAGGTTTTTGCGGGGCTGGATGTCTTCCACCCAGGCTTGCATGTCGCCGCTGGGCAAAATGATAATTTCATCGCCCACAGCCACTTCCCGGCGTTTGCCTTTGCCGTATACCTGCCAAATTGTTCCGCTGTCATCGCGTGCCAGAAAATGACGTCCATAGCTGGCCACCACCAAGGCATTCAGCAAATCGGGATTGCCCGCATTCTTGCCGTGGTTGCCGGTTTGTTTGCCCTTGTAAGTGGGTCGTACCTTGTTGAGAGATGAGTTAGCCAATGTGTTTCAGCGCATCATCAAGTTTGGCGGCACAGGCCCAGTCGTTGTCGGTAATGCCGCTTGCGCTGTGGGTGTTCCAGCGCACCTTGACCCGGTTGTAGCTAAAAGTGACTTCCGGGTGGTGGTCTTCATCATCGGCCAAATGGGTAATGGCATGCACAGCCAGCTTCACGCCTTCAAAGTTGGCAAAGGCATATTGCCGCCAAAGTGTCAAAGCACGTTCCCCCTTGGCGTCAAATTCAACCGACCAGTATTCAAATTCGTCCAGCTGTGCTTCTATCTCGTCAACGCTCCATGCGTGGCCCTCACCCAAGTGCTGGCAATGCACGTGCAGCCAGTCTGCCAGTGGGCGAGCAGGATGGGGCGTACTGAGGGTGCTCATTGTGCGCCCTGCAAGCTGTTTAAACGGCTGATGCGAATGGATGCGGGCGGGTGGCTGTCGTAAAACGCGGAGTGCAGCGGATCGGGTGTCAAGGTTGAGGCGTTGTCTTGATACAGCTTGACCAAGGCGCTCACCAAATGTTGAGGGGCACTTTGCTGCGCAGCATATGCATCTGCCTCGAATTCATGTTTGCGGCTGAGCCAAGACATCACCGGGCGAATCGGGAAAGTGAAATAGGGCAACACCATCATGAACAGCACCAGGGCCATGGCTTGCGCACCATTGGCCAGGTCTGGGTTTACGCCCAGCTCACTGTAAAACCAAGGCGCATTGGCCAGAAGACCGAGCACATAAAACATGATCAGGCTACCAATACCTGAAAAAACCAGGTGCTTCACAATGTGTTTTTTCTTGAAATGTCCCAGTTCGTGTGCCAACACCGCTTCAATTTGATCGTCGTTCAAGCGCGAAAGCAGTGTGTCGAAAAATACAATTCGCTTGGCTTTGCCCATGCCGCTGAAATACGCATTGCCATGGCTGGATCGTTTGCTGCCATCCATTACAAACAGGCCGCTGGAATCGAAGCCACAGCGTTGCAGCAAATTCAGAATGCGCTGGCGTGTCGCCCCGTCTTCAAGCGGAGTGAACTTGTTGAAAATCGGTGCAATCACGGTGGGGAACAGCCACATCAACAACAGGCTAAAACCAAACCACAAAGCCCATGCATAAACCCACCATTGCTGGCCAGCTTCACGCATCAGGTAAAGCACTGCGAATACCAGCGGGCCGCCTATCAGTGCGCCAACCAGCAGGCCTTTCAGCCAGTCGCCCATAAAAAGACCTTTCTTCATGCGGTTAAAGCCAAAGCGTTCTTCAAGCACGAACTGTTTGTAGTAGGCCAAGGGCAAATCAAGCACGCTGCCTATAAAACCAACCACAGCAATCAACAACAAGCCAGCCAAAATCCCTTCGGCAGTGGTGCTTGTGAAACTTTGAATCCACTCCAGGCCGCCCAGCAAGGTGAAACCCATCAGGATGCTGGCTTCAAGCAGCACATTGATCATACCCAAACGGGTTTTGGCGATTGAATAATCTGCCGCTTTCTGATGGTCTTGCAGGCTGATTTGCTCCCTGAACTCTGCAGGCACTTGTGCTCGGTTGACAGCAATATGCCGAACCTGGCGACTGGCCAGATAAAGGCGAAGTGCCACACTTAAAACCACAGCCAGAACAAAGACTTCAGTAAAAACCATTTCTTGCTACCACCCTAGATTAATTTGCGCTTCAATGCCTGTGAGACAATACAGGTCTTCTAAGATTCAACCTCAAAGCTCATTCAAATTATGTCACAAGCCGCGCCAAGTTCCACCCCTGTTGAAACCAAGATTCCCCGTGACGACAATCGTCTGGTGTGGGTCGACATGGAAATGACGGGTCTTGACCCTTTCAACGATAAAGTCATAGAAGTGGCCGTAGTGGTGACCGACAGCGAACTGAATGTGTTGGAAGAGGGGCCAGTGCTGGCTATTCACCAAAGTGATGATATTTTGGCGGGAATGGACGCCTGGAACACCAGTACTCACGGCAAGAGCGGGCTGACCGCGCGCGTGAAAGAATCCGTAATTGACGAAGCTCAGGCGGAAGAATTGCTAATTGAATTTTTGACCAAATACATTGGCCCTGGCAAAAGCCCCATGTGTGGCAACAGCATTTGCCAAGACCGCCGTTTCATGGCCAAGTACATGCCCAAGCTTGAGGCTTATTTTCACTACCGCAATCTGGATGTGAGTACGCTGAAGGAATTGTGCAAACGCTGGAACCCCACCACTGCCAGAAAGTTTGTGAAGAAAACCAAGCACACCGCTTTGGCCGATATTCACGAGTCAATCGACGAGCTTCGCTTTTATCGCGAGCATTTTATTGTTGCGCCAGAGGTGAAGGCGAGCCAGGAGAGCCCACAGTCCCCGGCAGCGCCTGCGGCATAGTTGGCAAAGTAAGCTCCAAAGCATTGCGCTGGCGCATCACATGGGCCAGCAGCAATGCCAGGCAAATTCCAGCCAACAACAGTCCCCCTGTACTGGCTATCCAGAAGCCTTGCGACTTCAGCGGGTTTTCTTGCCACACCCCAAGCCACATGCCCCCGCCAATACCAACAAACCACAGGCTGACCAGATAAATCAGCATCGGGCGGGCCGACACGCGGTAAGCCCGAAGCGAAAACGAACACAAAGTTTGTACGGCATCAATAAAATGATAGGCGATCACCCACGGCATCAAGCCCAAGGCAACTTCAATGGTTTTTGTGTCTTGGGTGTAGAACGAGATCAATTCCCGGTCGAATAGATACAAGCCCAGGCACACGCAGGCAGCAACCAGCATTGCGGTTTCAATACCTCGCCTCACGATGACGCTTGCGTATCGGCTAAAACCTGCACCAATTTGCTGCGAGGCCAGTACTGTGGTGGCATTGCCCAATGACAAACACACCATGTACGCCATGGCCGCCATATTGGACACAATTTGATGTCCGCCCAATTGATAAACATCGAAACGCGACACCAGCAACGCAATCACTGTGAATGAGCTGACCTCAATCAAATACGAACCACCGATGGGCAAACCAAGCCGAAGAATTTGACCAAGGCGATGCCAGTCA
Organism: Limnobacter sp. UBA3528; assembly: GCF_002377005.1. NCBI lineage: Bacteria > Pseudomonadati > Pseudomonadota > Betaproteobacteria > Burkholderiales > Burkholderiaceae > Limnobacter > Limnobacter sp. UBA3528. Next base: position 24,701 of record NZ_DFOZ01000019.1, read on the forward strand.
GGTTTCAAGCTGCGAATGGATTTGAATTCGCTGTAATGTTTGTCGAATAACCAAATGAGGGCCGAAATACTGAACACCAGCCACATGGTTGCTGCTGTGGCCCAACCAAAACCAGCCGCTCCCAAGGCAGGCAACCCCCACCCGCCGTTCATGAACCAAATGTTCAAGGGAATTTTCAGCAGCAGCATCAGCACTTGCAGGGCCACCACAATTTGTGGGCGTGAAATGGACTGGTTCAGCGCATAAAACACACGAAACACCAAGGCCGCTGGCAAACCCCAGGCAATGCCAAGCAGGTAGCCACGGGTGTCGCTGGCAATGTGAGCAGGGGTATTGGTCAGTTGAAAAATAGGGTCCGGGTTCAGCAGAACGGCCATGCCAATGCAGCTCATGGTCAGTGCCAACCAAACGCCTTGTACTGCATCCTCTCCAACTTTGCGGTGGTCGCCTGCGCCAAAGTGGGCAGAGCAAATGGGAGTCAGGCCAATAATCACCCCCATCAAGCCCACGTACAGGCTGATGTAGATTGAAGATCCCACAGCCATTGCAGCAAGCACATCGGGGCCTGCCTGCCCGGCCATGAGTGTATCGACGAGCCCGTTGCCCATGACCGCCAGTTGCCCCAGCAGGATTGGCAAAGCCTGATTCAGCAGTGCCCTTCGTGGCCGGTTCTGGGCGAATAAAACAATACTACTGGCCATGCCACACCTTTAACGGCTGCTGTTTTCTGTCTGCGGCTCTACCTGTGGGGTTCGTGCGTACAGGAAGAAGAATTCATGCCGGTCCGAGTTTCGGTTGCCGGTCCAGATCAGTTCCCACCGCTCGGATGCCCTGGATTCAAAATCAACCTTGATTTTCAGGCTTTGACGGGTATCGTCTTGCAGCAACAGATACTCACATTCGGTGACCTCTTTGAATTGGCCCCTGCGAATGAAGTCAACTTCAGCATGGTATTGGAGGGTCGCTCGTTGTGCATAGCCAAGGTTGTAGTCGGCAACACACTTTCTGTTTGCAATGGTCTGGTGGTTCAGCACCGATTGGGTGATCGCATCGCCCAGGGCCTTGAAGCTTTTTGCATAATCAATTCTCGGAATCCACAGCGTCATCATCAACAGCCACAGCAAAATAACACCACCGGTGGTCAGCACCATAGGGCGCCAAAGTGCACGGCTTCCTGAGGCTGTGCGCCACACAATCAAGCGGATCCAGGCGATGCTGGCCAGAAATGCCAGTGCCAGCTCAAGACCAATGACATCGGGCACGTAGCCGGGGGACAATTTCTCGAAGTTGGCTGCTATTTTTGCAGGAAAGCCAAAGGTGGCTGCTGTCCAGCCCAGCCAAACCAGCACGGCAGCGAAGGTAAACCAAAGCACTGCAAACCAGTCAATCAGGCTGATCAGGCCACGTTTCATGGTGGACAGTCCAATGGCGGCAAGCACTGAAAGTGGTGCCAGCAATGGGAAATAGTTGGCCTCATCTGCAGGGTTTGTAATTAGCAGCACTAGCACACCAGCGGCAGCCCCTGCCAAAGGAATGCGGATAGAGGGTTCGGTCAGCGCTTTGCGATACCGCCAAATGGTCCAGCAAGCCATGGGTAAAATCGGCCACAAAAACCAGGTCAGGGTTTTCAGGGTGATCACCAGTTTGGCCAAGTCAAAAGACTGGGTGGGGTCAAGTATCAGGAAGCGACGTACATTCCATTCATTCCATGCGTTCCACCACAATTCCCCGTTCTTTTGGCTCATTAGCCAGAAAAACCAGATGGCAAAAGGTACGGCGAACACTGCTGCGGCGCGGGTCATGCGGCGAAGCAGGCCAAATCGTAGCGAACTGTGCGTCATCGAGCTGACGAGCAGCAAGAGCAAAAACGGCAACCAATGTGCCCAGCCTCGTGCAAAAAAAGCGATGGCGATCCCAACGCCCAGCATCCAGCCGGCGCCGATTGGTCTGTCGAGCGAGCGTACTGCTCCCAGCAGCATGATTGAAATACCTGCAAGTTCGGCTATTTCGGGCACTTGCATGTGCGAGCGAACCAGGAGGCCCAATGTGCCCAAAAAGCAGAGCACCGAGGCATCTGCCACAGCACGGGCGTAGTCGACCCGAGTGGGCGCTGTGCCAAGGGGGTCTTCGGGTTGGAGTTCCACCCGTTTGGCCAGTCGGTAGGTGGTGTTCCAAATGGCCCAGCCAGCCAAAATCATCCAGAACACATTGCCAAGGCGCATGGCGTCATCAAGCCAGTTGTAGGGCAGGTTGACGGCAAGAGCCAGTTTCCCGAACAGGCCTGCCAGCCAGGCTGACAGTAAGCCACCTTCAACATACAGGCGGTCGCCAATCAACGACATGGCCCATTCTGAAAAAGGCAATTGCGACAGGGTAAAGCTTTGTCCAAAGCCAGCTGCGTCGTCGGGTTTCCAGGGTGTTCGTGCAAAAAGCCCCGGCAAAATGTAGAGCAATATCAAGCCCCACAGAAGCCTGCGCGACAAACGTGTGTTGTTGGCTGCGGTGATGACCATGTTCTTATTGTGTCCGGAAAAACAAAAGGCAGCCAGTTTGCCTGAGCTGCCTTTTTATGATCACTTGCGCGAAAAATTACTTCTTGAAGCGGTCGAAACGACGACGGAACTTCTCAACGCGACCAGCGGTGTCCACGATTGTGTTCTGCGCGCCCGTGTAGAAGGGGTGAGATTCGGAGCTCACGTCCAGCTTGATCATTGGGTATTCTTTGCCTTCAAATTCGCCATTTTCCCGGCTAGGCGCGGTAGAGCGGCAAATGAATTTGAAGCCGTTGGACATGTCCACGAACAAAACTTCGCGGTAATTGGGGTGAATGCCGTCTTTCATGAGTTTCTCCGTTGCAGCCAACCTGGCGGTTAATTGGTCTCATGGGTCTCATTGATCTGAGTGCCAATCGACAAAGCCAAATCACTTGCTGGTTAATTAGGTAACCGCAAATTATAGGGTTGTGGATGGGTAAGGTCAAGTGCATATTTGACTCACGAGTGAATAAATCGGGCTAACCACCTGTTGGAGTTCGTCGCCAATTCAGGGGGCGATTGTGCTTGCCGATGGGGCCATGCTGGTGGCTGTCAAAACCACATCAACAAAAAAATCATGAAACATCAATTTACCCTCACCCAAAAAGCCTTGGGCATTTGTGCAGTTATTGCCTTGATTGTTGCCGCATCCTTGGCTTGGGTGACAGTTCAAATGAACCGAATGATCGAACTGGAAACCGTGGGCACCGCAAAAATTGTTCACGAGAACGAAGTGAGTCGCTTGATTGCTCAGGCCAATCACCACACCACAAAAATGGCCTCTTCGTTTAAAAATGTGCTGTTGCGGGGCGAGGGTGACGGCGCCGCAGACAAGTACAAAAAGGAATTTTCCAAGTATGTTCAACAGTTCGAGAGAACCACGGGGGATCTATTGAAAAATCAGGCGGTTGTCTCGGATTCAGAACGTGTCAAAGCGATTAAGGACTGGCAAAATGATTTCAAAGCGGCATCCACTGCCTATACCGCTGCGTTGGGCCAATACGATCCGCTGTTGCCGTTTCAATATCGAGACCTCGACAAATTGGTGAATGGAATAGACCGCCCGGTGGTCAAGGCAGGTTTGTCGATAGAGGAATTGGGCTTACAAACCCAAACCGCGGCCATCAATCAATTGACTGAGGAAATTCACGCTGAAACGGGGCGCCTGCTTTGGACCTTGTATGCAAGCATGGCGCTGACTCTCAGCTTCCTGTGCGCAAGCCTTATGGTGTATGCGCGTTCAGTTCGGCAAAGTTTGGGTGCCGAGCCCGGCTTTTTGGCAATCCAAGCCAGCAAAATTGCGTCAGGCGATTTGCAGTGCACTGAAATGTCGAGTCTTCAGTCCAAGCCGGGAAGTGTGAGCGCTGTGTTCGAGACCATGCGATTGGCCTTGCTTGATTTGGTGCGCGATATTCGGGAAAGAACCAGTGACGCGGAGCGAAGCCTGGATAGTATTCGTCAACAATTGGGTGTGGTTGATGAGTCCGCTGTCTCTCAATCCAATTCCAGTGCGGAAATGGCTGCTGGTATTGAGGAAATGTCCGCAAATATTTCCCAGTTGTTCGATGTCGCCGAGCAAACCAAGTTGGCGGCGGAGGATTCAAGCGCTGAATCAGAGTCTGGTTTGAGTTTGGTGGAGAGCACTTCTGAGGATGTCGAGAAAACTGCACAGGGTGCCACGCAGCTAAGCCAAACTGTTCATGAACTGGGGAGCCAGTCAGACCAAATCAGTCAAATCATTTCAGTCATCGAGGAAATCGCAGGCCAAACCAACTTGCTGGCTTTGAATGCCGCCATTGAAGCTGCGCGTGCAGGTGAGCAGGGGCGGGGGTTTGCAGTGGTGGCTGACGAGGTCAGGCGTTTGGCAGAGCGAACTACCCAATCCACCTCCGAGATTGAGCAAATGGTAGGCGCCATTCAGAAAGGCACTCAAAACGTGGTGGTCGAGATGACCGGCTGGGCTGGCAAGGTGAGTTCAAGTCTGGGCAGAATGAATCAAACCAGAGATTTGATGGGCACGATAAGGAATCGGGCGGGCGATGTGAAAGTGATGGCTTCCGAGGTCACCAGTTCTTTGTCAGAGCAACGTTCGGCTGCAACTTTGTTGTCGACCCAGATTGAGAAGTATGCGGCGATGTCGGAAGAGAACGCGAATTGCGTGGGTGAAATTCGAAAGTCTTTGGTGGATTTGACTGATGCGTTTTCTCAACTGAATTCACAGTGCGGGAAATTCAGGATAGCCTAAAAAAACCGCTGGCGTGGTTTGTACCAGGCCAGCGGTTTGATCACAAGCAGTGAAGCTTGGGAGCCAAGGCAATTACATGCCCATGCCGCCCATACCACCCATGCCGCCCATACCACCCATGTCAGGTGCTGAAGGCTTGTCATCGGCCGCGTCAGCAACCATACAATCGGTGGTCAGCATCAATGAAGCAATAGACGCTGCGTTTTGCAAGGCTGTGCGGGTTACCTTGGTTGGATCCAAAACACCCATGTCAACCATGTCGCCGTACTCGCCTGTGGCCGCGTTGTAGCCGTAGTTGCCTTCGCCGCCCATCACGTTGTTGGCCACAACAGATGATTCCTCACCCGCGTTGGTCACGATCATGCGCAGTGGCTCTTCCATGGCGCGCAGTACAATCTTGATACCTGCGTCCTGGTCGGGGTTCAAGCCCTTCAAGCCTTCAATCTTGGCGCGTGCACGCAGCAGGGCTACGCCGCCGCCAGGCACAATGCCTTCTTCCACAGCAGCGCGTGTTGCGTGCAGAGCGTCTTCTACGCGGGCTTTCTTTTCTTTCATTTCAACTTCGGTTGCAGCACCAACCTTGATTACTGCAACGCCGCCAGCCAATTTGGCCACGCGTTCCTGCAGCTTTTCACGGTCGTAGTCGGAAGAAGATTCTTCGATCTGGCCGCGAATCTGCTTCACGCGTGCTTCGATGTTTGCACCGTCGCCAGCACCGTCGATGATGGTGGTGTTCTCTTTGCCCACTTCAATGCGCTTGGCCTGACCCAGGTGTTCCAGGGTTACAGTTTCCAGGCTCATGCCGGTTTCTTCAGCGATTACAACGCCGCCAGTCAAAATGGCGATGTCTTCCAGCATGGCTTTGCGGCGATCGCCGAAGCCTGGCGCCTTCACTGCACAAGTTTTCAAGATACCGCGAATGTTGTTCACTACCAAAGTCGCCAAGGCTTCGCCTTCGATGTCTTCAGCAATGATCAACAATGGGCGACCCGCTTTGGCCACTTGTTCCAGTGTGGGCAGCAAATCACGGATGTTGCTGATTTTCTTGTCGTGCAACAGCACGAAGGGGTTGTCCAGTGCAACAACCTGCTTTTCCTGGTTGTTGATGAAGTAGGGGCTCAGGTAACCACGGTCAAACTGCATGCCTTCAACAACATCCAGTTCGTTGTCCAGGCTCTTGCCGTCTTCAACAGTAATTACGCCTTCCTTGCCTACTTTTTCCATGGCTTCAGCAATGATGTTGCCAATGGATTCGTCGCTGTTGGCGGAAATGGAGCCAACCTGTGCAATCGCCTTGGTGGTGGCGCATGGCTTGCTCAATGCACGCAATTCAACGATTGCAGCGCTTACGGCCTTGTCGATACCGCGCTTCAGGTCCATGGGGTTCATGCCTGCGGTCACGAACTTCATGCCTTCTTTCACAATCGCTTGTGCCAGAACTGTGGCGGTGGTTGTACCGTCACCCGCGTTGTCAGAAGTGCGAGAAGCAACTTCTTTCACCATTTGTGCGCCCATGTTTTCGAACTTGTCTTTCAGTTCGATTTCTTTGGCCACGGAAACACCGTCTTTGGTGATGGTGGGGGAGCCGAATGAACGCTCGAGCACCACATTGCGGCCACGTGGGCCCAAGGTCACTTTCACTGCATTGGCCAGAATGTTTACGCCACGCACCATGCGGCTGCGTGCGTCGTCGCCGAAAAATACTTCTTTAGCTGCCATGATTAATCTTCCTCTTGAATTCTTTGTAATTAAGCTTCAATAACGCCCATGATGTCTTCTTCGCGCATTACCAGCACTTCCTTGCCATCCACCTTGATGGCCTGGCCGGCATACTTGCCGAACAATACACGCTGGCCTACCTTTACATCCATGGCGATCAGCTTGCCGCTGTCATCGCGCTTGCCTGGGCCAACTGCAATCACTTCACCTTGATCAGGCTTCTCGGCGGCGGCTTCTGGAATCACGATGCCAGAGGCTGTTGTGCGCTCGCTGTCGAGACGCTTCACGATCACGCGATCATGCAACGGACGAATGTTCATGGATACCACTCCTAAATTTGTCTTTTAAAAAGAATTGCTTAGAGAAACTGACGGATGCGTTGTTAGCACTCGACGTCATCGAGTGCTAATAATAGGGGTGGGGGGAAGGTATTTCAAGGGGCGGGGTGAAAAAAAGTTGCCTGCAAGCAGGGTGTCAGTCACTTTTGTTTACACTAGGGGTCGATTCAATCCAGCACCCTAAAGAATGAACAAAGCAAAGTCGGTTTTCATTGTCCTGTTTTTAGTCTTGATCAACCTGAGTCTGTTACACGTGGCCACATTGAGCTGGCACAGTCCCTTAGGCCCAGGCTGGATCGGGGTTTTTGTGTTGGCCCTGCCCAATTTTTACCTGTTTGTATGGATGTTCATGCGCAGGCGTGCCCGAACATCGCGCAATCTTCACTTGCTGATGGCTGCCAACCTGACGGGTATTGCCCTTGTGTTGACTGATCCAGGCATGGAGGCCGACCCATTGCCCTTGATCCTCGGCAATTTGATCTTTTTTGGCAGTATCGCCTACATCTTTTGGTATTCCAATCTGGGTGAACGCAACAATGCCCTGTTGAATGAGGGTGAGAAACTTCCTGTATTCGAACTGAATACCCTGGATGGTGAGTCTTTTTCCAGCGAGCAATTCAAAGGATCAGCATGGTTGCTGATGTTTTACCGCGGCAATTGGTGTCCGCTGTGCATGACGCAAATTGGTGAAGTGGCGGCCCGTTACATTGATCTGGACCGATTGGGCGTGAAGGTGGCCTTGATCAGTCCGCAGCCAGAGACCAAAACCCGGGAACTTGCTGAGCGATTCAAGGTACCCATGAAGTTTTTTGTGGATGCCGACTTCAAGGCCAGCAAAAAACTGAAGCTGGTACATGAAAACGGCGTGCCGTTCGGCCTGAAGTGGATGGGGCACGGGGAAGATACAGTGCTGCCCACGGTGCTGATCATCAACAAGCATGGGCGAATTGTGTATTCAGACCAAACTTCAAATTACAGGGTTCGACCTGAACCTGAGCAGTTTCTGGAAGTGGCGCGCCAAAAACTGGGTGGCGCAGAAGCCTGATTACCTTGCTGCTGCAGCCTGGTCAGCAGCAGCCTTGCGTATGCTGCTGATCAATTCTTTGCTAATGCGACTTTCCATTCGACGGTGCACCGGCTCAAGTGCCTTGCGCCACAGTTCAATCTCAGCACTGTTCAGGATGGCCACTTTGGTATTTTTGGATTCCTTCACCTTGGCCAGGGCCTGAGCATTCAATTTTTCTGCTTCGTCGTCGTTTTTTCGCGTGGCATCGACAATGCTTCGTTCAAGTGTTGTGCGAATGTCCGCTGGCAAGCTGTTCCAGAATTTGCGATTAACAATCACTGCGTAGCCCAGGTAACCGTGATTGGTTACCGCCACATACTTTTGAACTTCATGCATCTTCTTGGAATACAGGTTGGAAGGGGGGTTCTCAGTGCCGTCCACCAAACCAGTCTCTAGTGCAGTGTGCACATCCGAGAACGCCAGCGGAATTGGCGTGGCACCCAACGCTTCCATTTGTGCCTCAAGAACACGCGAAGGCTGGATTCTCATGCGCTTGCCCTTCAAGTCTTCAGGCAGACGAAGAGGGGTGTTGGCGCTCATCACCTTAAAGCCATTGTCCCAATAGGCCAGCCCCAATATTCCGCGGTCCTCAAGTTGGGTCAGTAACTGCTTGCCTATTTCACCCTGTGTTACGGTTTTTAACACCTGGCGATTCGGGAAAATGTAAGGAAGGTCGAACACTTCGAAATCACGCATGCCCAATTGGCCAAACTTGGCCAGCGAGGGGGCCAGCATTTGTACCGCTCCCAGTTGAAGCGCTTCAAGCTCTTCACGGTCTTTGTACAAAGACGAGTTTGGGTAGACCTCCACTTTTACACGACCCCGTGTGCGTTCCTCCACCAGTTTCTTGAATTCCAGTGCAGCAATTCCTTTTGGGGTATTTTCATCGACCACATGGCTGAACTTGATCAGAATCGGCGGAGCTGCACTGGCGGGTGCCAATGCAACGCCATGAAGTCCAAGTAAAAGTCCGAGTGCTGATAAATATTTCATATTGCGGCTTGTTCGTAGGTATTCATTGAAAATTCCAGAGTAGGACCTTCCTCACCATTGTGGGTTTCCACATCCTCTGAAATCTTTTTGCCATTTCGTGGCACTATCCAGCCATGCAAGTGTTCGCCCCTTATGAGCCCAATTTAAAGAAAATCAAGCGCCGCCAAGCCATGAGGTTTGGCATGCC
>NZ_DFOZ01000019.1:34170-174068 GCF_002377005.1 Limnobacter sp. UBA3528
GAACGGGATCAAAACCAGGCAAAACTGATTGCAGATGCACTGTGGGCTCGCCAGAACATTCAGTTTCAAGTGGGCGGTCTGATCAATTCGCTGCAAGCGCTAACAAACGATTCGCTCATTTATCCATCGGCACGGCTGGCTGCAAGCTTGAATCAGCTCAGTCGTAGTTCAGGTGAACTGGTGGCTGTATTTCGTGGACCAGAACTAATTCCCATTGTGAATCTGGAAGACAATTTTGATGAGTACGACCTCGAAGCGGTTCGTCAATTGATTTCCGCGCCAGTCAATCAACGTTACGAGTCTCGCTTGGACGGGTTGGTTGGACCCTTTTTATTTCAAGGGCGGCACTATGTGGCCAATGTCAGTGTGGCTCAGCGTGGTGAGGCTGTTACCGCGGGTTTGATCGATCTCGACCTGATGCTGGAAAAAGAGCTGCCTTGGTGGTTTGCGCAAGATAACCAGGTGGAGCTTCTCGATGCCAGCGGGGCAATTTTGTCGCGTCTGGTCAAAGCCAGCCCAGGTGCCGGGGTTTACATGCACACCACTTCGCTGGAACTTGGCGGGCTGCAATTTCAACTCAGGGTCAACAGCATTCAAGAGGGCCCCCGATTGTTCAACTACGGCATTACCGGGGCTTTGGCATTTTTGCTGTTGTTGTTGCTGCTGAGCTTCATCATGTTGTGGCGCGATTCTCGCCGTCGTCTGGAAATTGAAGCGCGCCTGGAAGAAGAAAAGTTGTTTCGCCAATCCATGCAAGACTCCATGGCCGTGGGTTTGCGCGTTTGGGACTTGCAGGGTTTTATTCGCTATGTGAACCCGGCGTTTTGCAATATGGTGGGTTACAAACCCGAGGAGTTGATTGGCATTCCCCAGCCCTTGCCTTACTGGCCCAGCAAAAGTACCGAGGAATACAAAAGGTTGGTGGCCGACGTTATTTCTGGCAATGCTCCGCCTGAAGGGTTTGAAACCATTTACCAGCACAAGAACGGCAAGTTCATTGATGTGCTGATTGTTGAGGCGCCGCTGAAAGACGGCCGCGGTGTGCACACTGGCTGGATGAGCTCGGTGATCGATATTACCGATCGCAAACGTTCCGAGTCACTTATTGCCGAGCAGCGGGAGAAATTGCAAGCCGCTTCACGATTTGCTTTGGTGGGGGAAGTGGCGTCCAACATTGCACATGAGTTGAATCAGCCACTGGCCACCATGGTGTCGTACGCGCAGGCCGGCATGAATTTAAGCCAGCGAGGTGCCAGTCTTGAGATGTATGGCCAGTTGTTTGAAAAGTTGCGTGATCAGGCGCAGCGCGCTGGCCGTGTGGTTGGCTCAGTTCAAAATCTGGTGCGCAAACGCAAGCCCACTCGCGAGAATGTTCGTGTGGTCGATTTGATCGATTCGATTCAGTTCATGGTGAATTCCACCGCGATGCTTCACCAGGTGCGTTTGCATTTTGACATTGGAACACCCGATTTCGTGCTGTACATCGATCGAATCATGGTGGAGCAGGCCTTGGTGAATCTGGTTAAAAACGCATCCGAGGCGTTCACTGCTTCGCAACGAATTCGCAATGTGTGGATACGCGCGCGGCAGTTGGAAAACTCATTTGAGTTTTCAGTGCGCGATGATGGCCCAGGTTTGAGCTTGAACAACACTGAGAAAATGTTCGAGGCTTTGGTGTCGACCAAACCTGACGGATTGGGCCTGGGTTTAAGCCTGTGTCGTTCGGTGGCTGAGTCACATGGTGGTCGCTTGAAGGCAGAAGCGGTGCCCACCGGCGGCACGTGTTTTACAATGGACTTGCCAATGGCAGTCAGAGAATCCATGGAAGGGGAACAGTCAGTTGGAGCCAACTAAAAAAGTGCAGGTATTGCTGCTTGACGATGATGACGATCTGCGCGAGGGCATGAAATGGATGTTCGAAACCGTGGATCTTCCCATGCAAGGGTTTGCGAACTTTGAAAGCTTCAAGTCCAGGCTCGATGAATATGTCAGCAGTGATGCCGAGCTTTGCCTGTTACTCGACTTGCGCATGCCCGATATGTCGGGTCTTGAGGTGTTCGAGTGGCTCAAGCGCAGCGGCTACAGTCTTGACCGTCTGCCTGTCATTTTTTTGACTGGGCATGGCGATATTTCTACTGCTGTAGAAGCTGTAAAAAATGGTGCGTTCGATTTTTATGAAAAGCCTACCACCGATCAGCGTTTGATTGAGCGAGTCAAGCAGGCACTTCAAAAATCAGGTGAATTCCTGGTGAATCTGGAAGTATTGAAGCAATGGTCTGAGCGCATTGATCGCCTGTCACCTCGCGAAAGAGAGGTCATGTTTTTGGTGGCCAAGGGCAAGCTGAACAAGGTGATCGCCTCTGAGTTGGACATTTCCATGCGGACAGTTGAAGTTCACCGTGCCAATGTGTTTGACAAACTCAAGGTGCGTTCGGCTGCCGAGTTGGCAACTTTACTGAGTCGCCTCAGTGACCGCTTGGGGTTTGATCAGTTGGCTGGACTGGAATAAATTTCCACCATATTGGGCAGCCGAACTGCATCGCCAAACAGTGGGCTCGAGGTGTCAGGGTGCAGCTCCAGGACAAATGCTTTGCGGGCCAGTCGATTGTCCCTGAAATAAGTTTGAACAGCATCCAGTCTTTGGCTGGCCACGGCCAGATCCAGTTCCGCACTGCCCTCGGTTTGAGTGCTCGAGCGAATCAAAATCGGGCCAGATTTTCCCGCCTTGGTGGCTTCATTCAAAGCCTCGAGTTTGGGCAGACAGTTCGACGGAATTTCGGTTTGCCCTGGCTTGAAATGAATCAATATTTCCAGTCGTCTGTCTTCCCGGCGAAGAGTCAGCGCGGCTGCGGTACTCTGTGACTCCGAAAGCGCGTTGACCACACCGTTGAACAAGTCAAGTGTAGGTTGATGGCCGCAGTGCATTTCCGGGTTGCTTAACCGTTGAACCACGCTGTCGATGGCATGTGCAGGTTTGATTGCGCAAAACACAGCGACCGCCGACAATCCAGCAATTTTTCCTGCTCCAAACTTGCTAATTGAGCGTTTGCTCATTTTTTGTCGTCAAGGCTGGTGGTTTCTGTAGGTTTTGGTTCCGGCGCTGATTCGGTTTGAGCAAAGCTGACTTTGATTTGATTTGCAAGCAAGTGGTAAATGGATGCTGGCAAAATCCGTTTGCTGACCTGCGTGGAGATGGCTGACACGAAAATCAGCGGCATGACCAAATCGTGGTTGTCGACCATTTCCAGCACAATGACGAATGCGGTGATCGGGCAGTGAGTAACAGCAGACAATACACCTACCATGGCCAACAGCATTAAGGGCGCGGTTTCACTGTTGGTGAGGCCTGCAAAAAAATGACCAAAACCCGCGCCGATCGACAGGGTCGGCGAGAACACGCCACCTGGCACCCCGCTGGCAAACGACACTACAGTGGCCACCATTTTTGTGAGCCAGAACATGGGTGACAGTTCTTCGCTGTCCTGAAGTGCGGCTTTGGTTTCCTCGTAACCTGCACCAAACACCTCTGCACCAAACACCAGTGCCATCAAGGAGAGTACAACGCCACAACCAGCCGCAAAGCGGTAAGGAAAACGGCTGCGCAAACCGCCCAGAAAGCTGGTGCTCGACACCAGGATCAACATACTGCGCCCGTACAAACCACCGACGATCCCTGTCAGAATGGCCAGCGTGAAGATAACCAGCCATTCCTGCCCCCAATCAATGGTGGCATTTGAATAACCAAAGTACGAATAGTTACCTTGAAGAATCAGGGCGACCAAACCAGCCAGCACAATCGCCATCAGCAGTGCCGAGGTGTGTCGCATTGTTTTGCGGCGCCCCAGTTCTTCAAAGGCGAACATTAAGCCACCCAGTGGCGTATTGAAGGCAGCGGCAACCCCTGCAGCGCCACCGGCAATGATCAGCGAACGTGTGTCAAACAGTTTGGCAATATTGGGAAAACGGCCTGCATAGGCCATCAGCGCAGCACCAATTTGAACCGTGGGTCCTTCACGACCAGCAGCTGCACCCGCAGCAATCACAAACGGTGTGATCAGCAGCTTGCCCATAAAGGCGCGTGGTCCCAACAGCCGTTCCATCAGGCGGGGCTTAGGATGCTTTGTGACTTTAATGGCTTGTGGAATACCGCTGCCCCCTGATCCCCAAAAAATTGTGTTGACCAGCCACAGTGCAATTGGAAACACAATGGGGGGCAAGAGCAGCGCGATCCACATGTGCTCGGAAAACAGTTCCTTGTTCCACTCCCCAGCGAAGTCTGACATCCACGCGAAGCCTACGGCTAGCAGGCCTACCAGCAGGGAAAACAGATAGATCACGGAGATGATCATGCCCCGGTCTGCCATGAAACGGGATAGTCGAGCGCTTTGCGCCAGCCACTTGCTTTTGGAATTTGGCCGCACGGTGGGAGGTTTCCTGCTTGGTTGGTCAACAAGCCTCAAATTGTCGCATAAAAACAAAAAACCCTCAGGCTTTCGGCTGAGGGTTTTTCTTGGGGTTTCCCCCGGTGCTGCTTTTACGCTGCTTTTTTAGCCAGCGCGGCGGCGGCTGAAGCCACCACGGTCACCCATGTTGCGCGCCGCGTTTTCTTTACGTGCACCAGAAGCGTGTTCACGCTTTGGGCCAGAAGGCGCTGTACCTTCTGCGCGGAAGGCCGGGCGAGCACGCTCTTCAGAGCGTGGGAAGCTTGGACGTTCTGCATCGCGATTCCACTTTTTCGGTGCATCGGAGTTGCCTGAAAAGCCGGAAGGCTTGCGATCACCAAAGGAGGGCTTGTCGCCAAACGACTTGCGCTCACCGAAGGGTTTGCGATCGCCAAATGAAGGCTTGTCGCCGAATGGCTTGCGGTCACCGAATGGCTTGCGATCACCAAAGCTGCGCTCTTCGCCTTGAACAAACGGCTTGCGGTCGCCAAAGCTGCGCTCTTCGCGGGCTTCATAAGGCTTGCGGTCACCGAAAGACTTGCGTTCACCGAAGGCCGGCTTGTCACCGTAGGACTTGCGTTCGCCAAAGGCAGGCTTGTCACCATAAGATTTGCGTTCGCCGAAGCTGCGCTCTTCACGCGCTTCGAAGGGTTTGCGGTCGCCATAAGAAGGCTTGTCGCCGTAGGACTTGCGCTCGCCACTGCCAAAGCTGCGGCCTTCGGAACGGCCACCGCTGTTGCCAGCGTAGCCGCCACCACCAGAACGACCACGGCCGCCACTTGGCTTGCCGCCACGTGGTGCCTGTGTGAAGTTGCCGCGTGGCTCCAGGCCTTCAACCTGTTCTTCGGGAATGCGTGAATTGATGAAACGCTCGATGCCACGAACACTGATGATGTCGCAGGCTTCGGCCAAGGTTACTGCCACGCCACTGCGGCCAGCACGGCCGGTACGGCCAATGCGGTGCACATAGTCTTCCGACTTCATGGGCATGCCGTAGTTAATGACGTGAGAAATTGCAGGCACGTCCAGGCCACGGGCAGCAACATCGGTTGCAACCAGTACCTTGATGTCGCCTTTGCGAACGCTGGCCAAACGGCGGTTACGCACTACTTGTGGCATGCCACCGTGCAGGGCGCAGGCACGAACGCCTTCGTCGGCCAAATCGCGGGCCAGGTTTTCAGCATCAATTTGTGTGCTTGTAAATACAACAGCTTGAACCATGTCTGGGTGCTCCAGCCAATGGTTCAACAGCTTGCGCTTGTGACCACGGTTGTCAGCCCACATCAGTTTTTGGGCGATGTCAGTGTTGGCTTCGTTCTGAGCCGCCATTTCAATGCGCTTTGGGTTGTTCATGATGTTTTCGGCCAAACCGATAATGCGCTTGGCAAAGGTGGCGGAGAACATCAAGGTTTGAATGCGGTTACCGCACAGTTGGTCGATGGCTTCCAGGTCTTCAGAGAAGCCCAGGTCGAGCATGCGGTCGGCTTCGTCAACGATCAATGTAGTCACTGTGCTCAAGTTCAATTTGCCTTGCTGGGCCAAATCGAGCAATCGGCCAGGTGTACCCACAACAATGCGTGCACCACGCAGGCTGGCCATTTGCTTGCCGTAAGGCATGCCGCCAACAACAGTTGCTACGCGAACGCCCTTGGTGAATTTCACCAGGTTGATCGCATCTTGGCTAACTTGTTGGGCCAGTTCACGTGTTGGGCACAGCACCAGACATTCCGGGCCAGCCAGCATTTCCATGGGGCTTTGTTCGCCGGTCATCATGCGGTGCATAACGGGCAGCAGGAAACCGAAAGTTTTGCCGCTACCGGTCTGGCTGGAGACCATCAGGTCGCCACCGTCTTTGCCCAGGGGCACGACTTCTTGTTGTACGAGTGTAGGGGCAGTAATGTTCAAAGCATTCAGGGCTTGCAGCAAAGGCGCGGCAAGACCCATGTCATCAAATGACATAGACATAATAAAAGTTCCAATTCGATGTGGACTTAAAAATTCATCGACGAACAGAAATGAGACGACGCGGCTAGGAACTTAGTTGTTCCGGATGGTCGCAAGAGAACTGGCGGCGATGGGCAAAGCACAGCTTCAAGAGCTTGTGCCAACAAAGGCAACCCAACGCGGTCCAATGGTGAGAATCGTAAAACGACCCGTTGATTTGCAATCTGGAGCGAAGTCTACTGGGTTTGTGTGCGATGCACAAGAAAAGATTGTGGTTAAAGCAACAATTAGAAGAAAAACACCAACATCCCCGCAAATGTCTATCAATTTTTCCAGGAACCGGACGTTATCACCTGTAGAGGTAGTCAATCAGGACTGGATTATGAAAAAACTGAAGATATTAATGGTGGCGGGTGCTGCGACCATGCTGAGTTCATGCGACCTGTCGCAGATCCCGGGCCTGACAGGCAAGTTGTCCATGGAAGACAGCAAGGCGGTGGGCGCGGCGTGCAGGCATTCTGGGCGTGCGCTGGAGGATTGTTTTACGTTGAACCCGAATACACACCAGTCCGGCGTGTTTGAGGGTTGGCGCGACATGAACGACTACATGCTGGCCAATGAAATCGAAGTGGTGAAACCCGAGATTCGGAACTCGGCCTTCAAGCAGGAAAAGACGTCGCTTGAACCGGCCGGGATGCATGCCGTGCCGGTTGAGCCGGGTTCTGCACCGGTAGGTACGCCCGAAGAGGCTGTGCCTCTCGCCCAAGGGCGGCAACGCTGGTTGCCCAAAGGTGTTGACGACTCGGTGGCAACTGATCCGACTGTGACCGCACCGCCCGCAGTGGGCAAAGCCGATACCACTGTGGCCTCCCCTTCGGTAAGTCCCGAGGAGGCACCAGTTCAGGATGCGCCGGCGACAGAGTCTCCCACGCGACCTTGGGAGCGTAAAAAGGATCCGAAGAAACACACCTGAGGACCTGTGCCAAGCGCCACAAGGTGGCACGAATGATATCCTGAAAGTTCACAATTGCACTTCAGGATTTCACGCGTGTCAGTTCGTAAACTAGGTGGTGTTATCGTCCTCTTGAGTCTTGCTTTGCCGCAAGCCACATGGTCCAGCCCCCTGGATCCCCAAGTGCGGGCTTTTCCCAATAGCGTGACTCAGGCCTTCGTCAAAAAAGGCATTGCAGCAGACAATTTCACAGCCTACGCACTACCCATTGCACCTTTCGTTCACCGAAAACCGCACGCTTACGCCCACGGTTCCAGTCAGTTGGTCAATCCTGCCTCTGTGGCCAAGGTATTTACAACGGCGCTGGCTTTGCAAAAGCTTGAGTCGACTTATCGATTCAAAACGGGATTTCATGCCGTTTCTGAGCCAGTGGATGGTGTGTTGGCTGGTCCCTTGTACATCAAAGGCAGCGGAGATCCGGCGTTTTTGAGTGCAGACTTGTGGGCTTCGCTTCGACAGCTTCGAACCAAAGGCGTCGATATCATTAACGGCCCGGTTGTGTTGGATGACTCCGCTTTTGCCGAACAACTGCCCAGCCTTGGCCTTGCTGAGGAAGATGCTTTTGATGATGCTCCTCACCGTGCTTATCATGCCCAGCCCGATGCCCTGTTGCTGAATTTTGGTGCAATGTCGATTGACCTGAAAATCAATGAAAGCACAGTGGTGGTTGTGCCTGAAGAGGCGCCAAAAGACTGGGCTTTTGTTTCGGAAATCAATTTGACTGGTGGCGGTTGCGGTGCCTGGAAAAACGGCATGTCCGTAGACTTTGCAAAGGCTGGGCGCGATGTAGTGGTGACTGTGAAGGGCAACTACCCGCGTCGTTGCGGTCAATCGCGCTTGCCCATTCGTGTGCCCGCGCAGGATTGGCTGTGGGAATCGTGGGTACAGGAAATTTGGTTGCAGTTGGGCGGCAAGTTTGCCGGGCCACAAGGCGGGCAGGTGATTAAAGGGGTGACGCCAGCCAACACCATTGCCTTGTATACGCATTATGGAAAGCCACTGAGTGACCTGATCAAGCAGATCAACAAATGGTCTAGCAATGTGATGGCTCGCCATCTTGAATTGGCGGTGGCAGGCACTCCGGAGGCTTTTAATGTGCAGCTTAAGGATTGGTTGAAGCAGCAGGGAATTTCATCCAATGACTGGTTTTTCGAGAATGGATCGGGTTTGTCCCGTGACACCCGGATTGATGCAAAAGGCCTGGTCGAGTTTCTGCGCAATATGGCGGCTCGATCGGATTTCCCCGATTTTCTCGCCAGTTTTCCGCGCGCCGGTGCAGACGGTACCCTTCATCGACGCGTGACCAATGTGGATGGATTCGCCTATCTGAAAACCGGTAGTCTCAATGGAGTGCGTTCTTTGGGTGGTTACCTGCGAGACCGCGAGGGGCAATTGTGGGCTGTTGGTGTTTTGGTAAAAAGCCCCAGGGCTTACGACAGCTGGGGTCCCATGGAAAGCTTGCTCGAGTTTTTATACAGGGCGGAATAATTCAAACCAAAAATGATGCGCTTGCCCGCAAGCCTTTCCCAATCTGGGTTTTCCTTTGTTAGACTGATTCATTACTTTCATTCACCAGCACGGGGCCAACAAATATGGACAACAGCAAAGACAAACTCTTTAGTGACATGAAAATTGTGTTGAGCGATGCAGAAGATCTGTTGAAAGCCGCAGCTTCATCCTCAGGTGAACGTGCAGTTGAACTTCGTGAAAAAGCCCTGGTTAGTTTGCGCCGCGCGAAAGAGGTGATGCAAGACGCCCAGTCGGCCGTTCTCGAAAAAGGCAAAGCCGCAGCGCGTGCCACCGATGATTATGTGCATGATCACCCATGGAAGGCAGTGGGTATTGCAGCGGCAGTGGGGTTTGTGTTGGGTTTGATTATTAACCGTCGTTAAAGGTTGGCTGTGCTTAATCCAAATGCAAGGGCAGCACTGAAAAGGGTTGTGGCCAGTTTATTGGGCATGACCCAAACCCGCTTGGAGTTGGCGGGCGTCGAGTTGGCTCAGGTACGTCAAACCACGGTGCGGACCGTGGTTTGGTCATTGTTGACTGCATTGGCCGCTGCATTTGCTTCGTTGTTTGCTTGTATCTTGGTGATTGCATTGGCATGGGATACGCATCGTTTTCTCGCAATTGCCGGATGCGTCGCTTTCTATGCAGTTTTGGGTGTGTACTTTTATGTGCAATTAAAAGACACCCTGGCCTCGCAACCCCCATTGTTTGAAGCGACATTGGCCGAACTGGGTCGGGACAAACAGGCGGTGCTTGACAGTTTGGGTAGCGAGCCCCGGGAGCAGTCATGAGCAAAAAGTTTGATGCACTGGAAGCACGCAAAGAATTGTTGATGATGAAAGCCCAGCTAGAGCGCATGGAGTTTGGTGGGCAAATCGATACTTTGAAAAAAGAATTTGCCTGGGTCAATGTGTTCAGGCAGTTTGGTGGCTGGCTTGGGCAGCGCAACATGCGCGCACTGGGTCCGGTGGCTAGCTTGGGTGGTCAATTCTGGCAAGAGGGCTTAAAAAAGTATCCCTTGCTTGGCATGTTGGCCTCCACTGTACTGCTTCGTTTTCGACAGCCCATTTCCAAGGTGGCATTGCGCGCTGGTCTAGGCGCAATCGCCTTGGCGGCTGGCATGTTCTGGTTTCAAACGAAAAGCCCTTGGGCTTCCCGTTCGGTGCCTGGGCACTCTACAGACCCAAGCGACTCATAAGTTCTCGTACTCGCTCATCCAGGTTGGGGTCGGGCTGAATGCTTCGGCCCCACTCGCGCGTGGTTTCTCCGGGCCACTTGTTGGTCGCGTCCAGTCCCATCTTGCCACCCAAGCCACTTACAGGGCTTGCAAAGTCCAGATAATCAATCGGGGTGTTCTGTATCAATACGGTGTCCCGCACGGGGTCCATTCGGGTTGTAATCGCCCAAATTACCTCTTTCCAGTCACGCGCATTCACATCGTCGTCGACGACCACAATAAATTTGGTGTACATGAATTGGCGCAAAAAGCTCCAGGCACCCATCATGACTCGCTTGGCATGTCCGGCATACGCTTTTTTCATGGAGATAACCGCCATGCGGTAGCTGCAACCCTCTGGCGGCAGGTAAAAGTCCACAATTTCGGGAAACTGCTTTTGCAGTATTGGCACGAACACCTCGTTCAATGCCACGCCCAATACAGCAGGTTCGTCGGGTGGTTTGCCGGTGTAGGTGCTGTGATAAATCGCATCGTTGCGTAACGTAATGCGGTCTACCGTGAATACCGGGAACCAGTCTTGCTCGTTGTAATAGCCAGTGTGGTCTCCGTATGGACCTTCCAGTGCGCAGTCCCAGCCTTTCAGGTATCCGGGCACAGGCGGGGGTTCTCTGAGCACGGTGACGCCGTCGCGTATCTCGGGCACTTCGCCATCGGTTCTTCCTTTGCGGGCCGCCACTGCGATGGGGTGCTCATAGGGGTAAATGTGGCCTTCCAGCACCATTTCGGCCTCGGCTGGCACCTGAAGCGAATTGCCTTTACAAGCCACAAGTTCAGTGCGGCTGCCGCGCAGCAAACCTGCGAACTGGTATTCAGACAGTGTGTCGGGAACGGGCGTCACTGCACCCAGAATAGTCGCGGGGTCGGCACCTAGTGCCACTGAAATTGGAAAAGGTTGACCGGGATACTTCAGTGCATGGTCGCGAAAATCGAGCGCACCGCCCCGGTGGGCGAGCCAGCGCATGATCAGCCGGTTTTTGCCAATTTGTTGTTGACGGTAAATACCCAGGTTTTGGCGTTTGCGATTTGGGCCTTTGGTGACCACCAAACCCCAAGTGAGTAAAGGGGCTGCATCATCGGGCCAGCAAGTCCAAATGGGTATCTGGTTCAAGTCAACGTCCGGACCCTCTACTACGTTTTCATGGCATGGTGCTTTACTGACCACTTTTGGGGCCATTGACAGCACCTGTTTCACCAAAGGCAACTTGTCCAGTGCGTCTCGCATTCCCTTGGGTGGTTCAGGTTCTTTCAGATAAGCCAAAGTGCGGCCAATGTCCCGCAGCGCCTCGGTGTTGCTTGCGCCCATGCCCATAGCCACCCGTTTGGGTGTGCCAAACAGGTTGCCCAATACCCGATGTTGATAGCCTTGCGGCGCATCGAACAATAGAGCAGGCCCCTCGGCGCGTAGCACTTTGTCGCACAGGTGGGTCATCTCCAGGATTGGACTGACGGATTCAGGTACTCGCTGAAGTTCACCTTCTTTGTAGAGTAAATCGATGAAGTCTCGAAGGTTCTTGTATCGCATTGTGAAAAAAACTGCCTGTTTGTGGTCCGAAAGGAACAGTTAACAAGAAATTACAACCCACACCTAGAGGGCTTTTTCAAGCCCCCCAAAAGCGCATAACGCCTAGCGATGGGGGTAAGTTCTTGTTTTGAGTAGAAAGACTCTACCAGATTTTGCATTGACCCCTGCCCGGGTTGACCCTAGAATCCGGTCAGCTTTGTGACAGGTATCACCTAAGTCACACAAACGCAGTTGGAGGGTGAAACTTGAGGGAACTCAAGTCAGCCTAACTTCATCTTAAGAGTGCTTTAACCATGCAGTACTTGTAGTCGTTGGTTAAAGCAGAACGTTCTGCCTCACGGACAAAATGGAGGCAGATGCACCGCTGAGTCAAACAATGCAGGGTTAAGCCTGCGTTTGCGTAGCAGAGGAGGTTGCATGAAGCAGTACGAAACCGTTCTGAGCGTTAATGGCCAGCAGGTCCAGTCTCAGAATTTAATTCAATCTTTGAAACATGCTGTTACCGGTCTCGGTGTAGCAACGTCAGTTCTGGTGGCAGGCGCAGTGGCTATTTTGCTGTCCAACGCCGAACTTCGCAGTCAGGTGTTTTTCTCTGCCCCAGTGCAGGCAATTTTCGCCACTGAAATAGATTTGCTCAGCACAGGCCTCGCAGCTGGTGGCGCCGAGGTGGTCAACAGCACAGCCAAGTCTTCGGCAAGCCCTTCGGGTTCCAAAAACTTGATGCCAGTGAAGTTCAATTCGATTGATTCGAGTAAGCCTTTGACCGCAGGTCAACGTCAAATTACCTCCTATCTGGCCAAGCGCTACAGCGTGTCGCCCGAGGCTGTAGAGTCAATTGTGCGATTGGCTTACAAGGTTGGCAAGGAAGAGAAAGTAGAGCCCACCCTGATCCTGGCGATTGTGGGCATTGAATCCTCCTACAATCCTTTCGCCGCAAGTCCGGTGGGAGCCCGCGGTTTGATGCAGGTGATGCCGAAAATTCACAAAGACAAGTTTGAGGCTTTGTCGCCCGGTGACTGGTCGCCTCTGAATCCTGAAATGAACATGCGTGTCGGTGCGAAAATCATTCGCGAATACACCCGCCGCACGGGTTCCGTGAGTGCCGGTTTGCGCTGGTATGTGGGTGCAGCCATTCACGGCAACGATGGCGGCTACCCTGGCAAGGTTTTGGCGCTCAAGTCGCGTATTGATTCAACCTACCAACAAGGCAGCTTGGTCGCTTCGCGTGAAAATGGCCAGAAAGTATCCGCAGTCACCGTGGCCGGCACAGAAGGTTAGTCCACAAGGTTACCGGCCTTGGTTGAAAATTCGTATCCGTTCGATGGCAGTTTCCAGATTGTCCATCGAATTGGCGTAAGACAACCGCATCATCTCGCTTCCCCGGAATTCTGAAAAATCCTTGCCGGGGACAGCGCACACCAAAGCCTTTTCCAGCAATTCCTCGCAATAGCGATCGCTGTCATAGGGCGACTTGGCGTAAACGTAAAATGCAGAGTCTGGTGTCGAGTGCAGCTCGATCCCTGCTTTCGGAAGTGCACTCACCACAAAGTCCCTTCTCGCCTTGAATACCTGTCGTCGCTCCTCGCAAATAGCCAGTGTTTCCGGTGCAAAACAGGCCAATGCCGCCCATTGCGCGGGTGTATTGGGACATATGCTTAAATTCTGGGCAAATCGTTCAATGGCAGGCAACATGGTTTCTGGTACCACCATCCATCCAAGGCGCAAGCCCGTCATGCCAAAATACTTTGAAAAACTGTTGATAACCACCAAGGGTAGTTGTTCGCTGGGTGCCCCAGTCACCTGAAGTACACTTTGCGCGGAGTGGTCGTAGCACAACGACTGGTAAATTTCATCGACGATTACAAAACCGCCCCGTGTGCTTACGCCGTGGACAATTTCCTGCATGGCTTGTGCACTGAGTTGGGTGCCGGTCGGGTTGCTGGGCGAGGCCAACAGTACACCTGTGGTTTGTCGCGTCCACTGAGCGCTCAAATCGGCCCAACTGGGTTGAAAGTTTTGTGCTTCATGGGTTTGCACAAAATCAGGAATACCACCCGCCATTTGCACAAAGGTTTTGTTGCATGGGTAACCGGGGTCGGTTAGCAGCACATGGTCGGCCGGGTTGATGAGCGCAAGGCAGGCATACATAAGCGCGGCCGATGCTCCCGATGTGATTACGATTTGGTGGGCCGGTATCTCAACCTTGAAATTGCTTTGGTAATACCGGCCAATGGCCTCACGCAGCTCGGGCAAGCCCAGGGCCGCAGTGTAACGGGTTTTGTGCTCTGAAACCGCTCGGACCAATGCCTGCTCAACAGGTTCTGGCATGGGAAAGTCGGGTTCACCGATCGAAAGATGAATCACCTGTTTTCCCTGGTCTTGCAGGGCGTCTGCCGCTTTCACCAGTTCCATGACGTGAAAGGGTTGAACAAGATTGCTAAGGCTGGACTGCTTCAATTCTTCACCCTTGTTAGTGAGTGGCGCCAACAAGTTGCGCGATTTGTGGAAACCCCTAGGGACAGCTTCACTGGCTGAGCCTATAATTTTCGGTTCTGTTGTTCACCTCAAAGAGAAGATTATATGGCTCAACCAATGGATCAGCGCTTCAGGCAGGCCGCCCTTGAATATCATGAATTTCCAAAGCCTGGGAAATTGCAGATTTCGGCGACAAAAAGCCTGGTTAACCAGCGTGACTTGGCTTTGGCCTATTCCCCCGGGGTTGCAGCAGCTTGCGAAGAAATTGAGGCGGACCCGTCAACCGCTGTGCGATACACCGCCAAAGCAAATCTGGTGGGTGTGGTTACCAACGGCACGGCAGTGCTTGGTTTGGGCAACATTGGTCCGTTAGCCGCTAAACCTGTCATGGAAGGCAAGGCGGTACTGTTCAAAAAGTTTGCGGGTATCGATGTATTTGATATTGAAATCAACGAGAACGACCCCGACAAGCTGATTGAAATTATTGCTTCCCTTGAGCCGACATTTGGCGGCATCAATCTGGAAGACATCAAGGCGCCAGATTGTTTTAAAGTTGAACGCGCCTTGCGCGGGCGCATGAATATTCCGGTGTTTCACGATGACCAGCACGGCACCGCTATCGTGGTGGGTGCAGCCATTTTGAATGGCCTGGAAGTAATCGGTAAAAAACTGGATGAAGTGAAGTTTGTGGTGTCTGGCGCAGGTGCTGCCGCCTTGGCTTGCCTTGAGTTGCTCGTTGAGTTGGGTCTGCCGCGTAAAAACGTGTGGGTCACCGACATTGATGGCGTGGTTTACAAAGGCCGCACCACCAACATGGATCCCGATAAAGACCTGTTTGCCCAAGACACCGATGCGCGTACTTTGGCCGATGTCATCAAAGATGCAGATGTGTTTTTGGGTTTGTCAGCTGGTGGCGTTTTGAAACAGGATATGGTGCGAGCCATGGCTGCCAAGCCCCTGATTCTGGCTTTGGCCAACCCCACACCGGAAATTTTGCCTGAACAGGTGAAGGAAGTTCGCGACGACGCCATTATGTGTACCGGCCGTACCGACTACCCGAACCAGGTAAACAACGTGTTGTGTTTCCCTTTTATTTTCAGGGGTGCGCTTGATGTGGGTGCAACCACCATCACCAAAGAAATGGAAATTGCGGCAGTTCGCGCAGTGGCCGAGCTGGCTCGCAAGGAACAATCAGATGTCGTGGCATCGGCCTACCGTACGCAGAATTTAAGCTTTGGTCCTGAGTACCTGATTCCAAAACCTTTCGATCCCCGCCTGATCGTGCACATTGCGCCTGCAGTGGCAAAAGCCGCCATGGAAAGCGGTGTAGCCACACGTCCAATTGCTGATCTGGAAGCCTACAAAGACCAGTTGCAGCAGTTTGTGTACCATTCTGGCACCTTTATGAAGCCAATTTTTGCGGTGGCCAAACGTTGTGTAGCCGAAACGCCGCAAACCTCCCGCATTGTTTTCGCCGAGGGTGAAGATGAACGCGTGATGCGTGCGGTGCAGGTGGTGGTTGATGAAGCCATTGCCAAACCCATCATGATTGGTCGCCCAGCCGTGATCGAGCGCCGTCTGGAACGTTTCGGCCTGCGTATCAAGCCTGGTGTAGATTTTGAGTTGATCAACCCCGAGTACGATGAGCGCTACAAAGACTATTGGCGCATGTACCACGACTTGACCAAGCGCAAGGGTGTGACCGAGGCCTACGCGAAAATAGAAATGCGTCGCCGCAACACCTTGATTGGTTCGATGATGATTCACAAAGGCAATGCAGACGGCATGATCTGCGGTACCTTTGGTACCCATTCGCTGCATTTGCACTATGTGGATCAAGTGTTGGGTCGCCGCGCGGGTTGCAACACCTACGGTGCCATGAACGGTCTGATGTTGACCAACCGTCAGGTGTTTTTGGTCGACACGCACGTGAATTACGATCCAACGGCTGAGCAAATTGCCGAGATTACTTTGATGGCTGCCGAAGAAATGCTGCGTTTGGGTGTTCAGCCTAAAGCAGCCTTGCTCTCGCATTCCAACTTCGGCTCGAGCAATCAGCCTTCGGCTGTGAAAATGCGCGAGGCGCTCCAGATTCTTCGCAACATTGCCCCTTGGCTGGAAGTAGACGGCGAAATGCACGGTGATTGTGCCATCGACGAGCAGGTGCGTAACACCATCTTCTCGGGTTCTACCTTGACCGGTGAAGCCAACTTGCTGGTGTGTCCAAACATTGATGCAGCCAATATTTCATACAATTTGCTGAAGTCGGCTGCAGGTAACGGTATTGCTGTGGGGCCAATTTTGCTGGGTTCAGACAAACCTGTACACATTTTGACGGCGTCGGCTACGGTACGTCGTATCGTCAACATGACTGCACTGGCTGTTCTCGACGCGAATTCTGAGCGGGTCAGTTCGCTTTAAAAGTAGCACTTTAAAACAACAAATGGGCGTGCAAGACACGCCTGTTTTTGTTTTAACTTATTCGAAATGTGTCGCACAATGGTTTCATGAGCGATCAAGACACATTTCACAGTGAAGAGCATGATGACATCACCGGACTGGTGTTGTCAGGCGGCGGCGCACGGGCCGCTTATCAGGTGGGTGTTTTGCATCAGCTTGCCAAGTGGTTTGAGCAAGAAAACAAACGCGAATTCGATTTTCCATTCAAAATTTTGTGCGGTACTTCGGCTGGTGCAATTAATGCGGCAGCCTTGGCTTGTGCAGGTCGCAACTTTTATCAGTCTACGGACCGCATGCTCAAAGTCTGGGAGAACTTCAGCTCAGATCAAGTATTCCGCTCAGACTCCTTGGGTATTATTCGCACCGGTGCACGCTGGTTGTCTGCACTTTCGATTGGCTGGATGCTTCGCAAGCGCCCCAAGTGCCTGCTCGACAATTCCCCTCTCTCGCACTTAATGCACGAGTTGTTGCATTTTCGAAGGCTGGATGAAGCACTTGAAAACGGCACCATTCACGCTTTGGCAGTGACTGCATCCAGCTACAGTTCTGGTCGCAGCGTAACCTTCTTTCAAACCCAGAAGGCCATTGAAAGCTGGGCCAGAACGCAAAGGGTGGCATTGCCCGATCGGATCACTGTCGAGCATCTGTTGGCCTCTGCAGCAATTCCTTTTGTATTTCCAGCAGTGAAACTAAATATCGAGGGGCAGATGGAGCATTTTGGTGATGGTTCCATTCGCCAATTGGCCCCAATTAGTCCCGCAATCCATCTGGGGGCAAACCGGGTGATGGTGATTGGCTCCAGTCAATCGGACAAAGACCATACGCAGCGTGTTGAAATCCAGAATGCGTATCCCAGCCTGGCTCAAATTGCAGGCCATGCCATGGCGTCCATTTTTTTGGACAGTTTGTCGATCGACATTGAGCGTTTGAGCCGTGTCAACAAAACGCTGGGGTTGTTGCCGCCCGAAATGGCCACGAAAACTACATTGAAACCGATTGAGCTGTTGGTGATTTCACCTTCCGAAAGGATTGATGAAATTGCAGCACGCCACACGAAAGATTTGCCCCGCCCGGTGCGCACTTTGTTGTCGGCTTTGGGGGCTACGGAGGCCAGTGGTTCCTCTTTGGCCAGTTACCTGCTGTTCGAAGCAAACTACACCCGTGAGTTAATTCGAATGGGCATTGCCGACACGATTGCCAAAAAAGATGCAGTGTACGAGTTCTTCCACCTGGGTCAGTCAGATCGCTGAGTTCTGCGCAAAGCCGCGTTACAATTGATGTTTCACGGGTAGCGCGGGCGTTTGTTCTTCATGTCTTCTCAGTTTGTAGCCGCCGCATGGCACGCCAGAATGACCAACGCCCAGGCGCCGGAAGGACTGTGTGTTGCTATCGGCAAACCGGTGGCTGTACTGGGTAGTTTTGTTCCGGACGAAGTTGAATCCGTTCTGGTGCAAGCACACGCCTTGTCCCGGCAAGGCATGTATGTTGTGGGCGGTTTGAGTTATGAAGCGGCCTGCGCGTTTGATGCTTCATTGCAAGTGTGTCGCAACCCGAATTTCCCCTTGATTGAATTTCACGCATTTGATGCGGGGCAGGTGCGTGTTTATCCACTTGAGCAGCTTCAAGCGCTTGCCCTCGACGGTGGGTTTTCTCCTTGGCAAGACCAGCAAACGCACAGTGAATATTCAGATTCATTTCAACTGGTTCGCAAGGCCATCGAGGCGGGCGAATTTTATCAAATCAATTTGACCACACGCCTTAAGGCGCCAAGTGGCGGCATTGATGCCTGGGCTTTGTTTCAGCATTTGTATTTGACACAAGCTGCGCCCCAGAGTCTGTTCTTGCGTGGCAGTGCGTTCAACGCAATTAGCCTGTCCCCGGAATTGTTTTTTCAGTGGGATGGTACAGAACTACAAACCGCACCAATGAAAGGCACCCGCAATCCCGTGTCCAGTGGATTTGGTGTGCTGAGCGACAGCGAAAAAGACCGTGCAGAAAACGTCATGATCGTAGACCTTCTTCGCAACGATATGGCGAAAGTTTGCAAACCACGGTCAGTGCAGGTTCGGTCGCTGTTTGATGTCATGCATTTGCCCACGGTGGATCAAATGACTTCCAGCATCATTGGTCAAACTGCGCCTGGTGTTACCTTGGCGGACTTGTTTGCAGCCCTGTTTCCATGCGGCAGTGTCACTGGGGCGCCGAAATCGCAGGCCATGCTGCGAATCGCTGAATGGGAAGCGGTTCCACGCAATTTTTATTGCGGTGCTTTGGGAGTCCTCAGTCCTGGTGGTCATGCACATTTCAATGTGCCGATTCGTACCGTGATTGAACACGACGGTGTTCTGGAATACGGCGTAGGCAGTGGCATTACCTGGTATTCAACCGAAGAAGATGAAAAGAAGGAGTGGTGGCAGAAAACAACTTTCCTGCGGCAGGCCACCTGTGATTTTCAGGTGCTTGAAACATTGCGTCTGGAACAGGGGCAATGGGTGAATCTGGATGAACACCTGCAACGGATGTCCGCCAGTGCCGACAATTTTTCCTACGTGTTCACTCTGTCCGAAGTAAAGAAAACTTTGCATCAAACTGCTGCCGAGCATAGCCAGGGGGTTTTCCGTGCGCGCTGCCTGCTGAACGCGGTCGGCGAGTTCAAACTGGAATTGCATGCGTTTGCCTTGAGCGATGCACCTGTTCAAATTCGCCTGGCTGACCGGGCGATGCTGGCGCCTTCCGAGTTTATTTTGCACAAAACCACACATCGGCCCGAATACGAATTTTTTCAGAAGCAGGCACAGGGTGATTTTGATGTGTTGCTGTACGACCAGCATGGCCACTTGACTGAAACTTGTCGCTGCAATGTTGTTCTGAAAATTGATGGCGAGTATTTAACACCACAAATATCTACAGACTCAGGCACTTATTTGTTGCCCGGTGTGTTGCGCCAATGCCTTTTAAGGGAAAATACGATTCGGCAAACTGCGCTGACTGTGCAAGACTTGCAACGCGCTCAAGCCATGTGGTTGATCAACAGCCTGCGTGGTTGGGTACCTGTTTCGTCGGTGCTTGATCGTGAAGGCAAGGCGCTGTTTTCCAACAATCAACTATAAAAAATAATCAAAGGGACCCGACATGAACCCGACCACCATAGAGATCATTGGCGCAAGTCTGTTCGCCATTGCGGTCATACACACGTTTTCAACCAAGTACTTTGAACGACTTGCACACACACAGCCCAACCATGCGGGTTTGTGGCATTTGCTGGGTGAAGTGGAGGCGGTGTTTGGCTTTTGGGCCATGGTGCTGGTTGTCTTCATGTTCTTCGTGATCGGTCAAACCGCAGCACTGGATTATGTCGACACGCGCAATTACACCGAACCTTTGTTTGTGTTCGCGATCATGGTCATTGCAGCCAGCAAGCCGATTCTGGTACTGGCAGGAAGAATCGTTCGAGTGGTGGCTTCTGTCATTCCGATTGACAGGCAAGTGGCTTATTTTTTCACCACTTTGTCGATTGTGCCATTGCTGGGCTCTTTCATCACAGAGCCGGCAGCCATGACTCTTGCGGCCTTCCTGCTGCGCGATCGTTTCTATTCACAAGGCATCAGCAACAAATTGATGTATGGCACGCTGGGCGTGTTGTTCGTGAATATTTCGATCGGCGGTACATTGACCCCATTTGCTGCGCCACCTGTGTTGATGGTGGCTGCGAAGTGGGGCTTTGACATGCAGTACATGCTGACCATGTTTGGCTGGAAGGCGGCGATTGCCGTGTTTGTGAATGCCACGGCGGTCACCTTCCTGTTTGCCAAAGAACTGACAGCGATGAAAAAGCCAGCCGAGAATGGTCCCAAAGAGGACATGCCAATCTGGGTGATTGCCACACACCTGCTGTTTTTGGTCGGGGTGGTGGTGTTTGCGCACCATGCGGCCATGTTCATGGGGCTGTTCCTGTTTTTCCTGGGATATACCAGCGCATACAGCCGCTACCAGGACCGCCTGATTCTGAAAGAAGGCTTGATGGTGGCATTTTTCCTGGCTGGTTTGGTGGTGTTGGGCGGTATGCAGGCTTGGTGGCTTCAAGATGTGTTGAAGGAAATGAGCCCCACTGCGTTGTATTACGGTGCAACTGCCTTGACCGCAATCACAGACAATGCGGCATTGACCTACCTGGGTTCTTTGGTTGAAGGTGTGGATGAGCAGTTCAAATATGCGCTGGTGGCAGGTGCCGTGACTGGCGGCGGCCTGACCGTGATCGCCAATGCGCCCAATCCGGCGGGATTTGCGATTTTGCAAAAGTATTTCAACGACGGCTCCATCAATGCAGGCAAGCTGTTGATTGCGGCGCTCGGCCCAACATTGGTGGCCGTGGTGGCATTCCAGTTTTTGTAATCCTGATTCGGGACTTTTGACTTGAGCGAACAAAACATCGACTACAACGATCAAGAGCCAGCGATTGAGCTGCCTCACGATCTCGATGATGCACAGAGGGCCCTGGCCGAAGTGCAGGCGATGTTGCGCAAACAGAAAGTCATTGAAAGCGTTGTTCACAACCAGCAAACCACAGTCAATCCGCAGCGGCAAAGCCTGGTCGAAGAGCTGGTGCACCGACAGCACCTGACCGAACTGGGTAACAAGCTGTATCTGTTGCACCCTGCTGACGTGGCCTATGTACTGGAAAGTTTGCCGCAAGAAGAGCGGATGTTGGTGTGGAGCCTGGTGCGCTCTGAACGCGATGGCGACATTCTTCTTGAATTGAGCGATGCCGTTCGTGAAAGCCTGATCAAGTCCATGGACAGCGAAGAACTGTTCGCTGCCACCGAATCTCTGGACGCAGATGAAATTGCGGAATTGGCCCCCGATTTGCCACGCGATGTGGTGGAAAAACTGGCCAGCAGCCTGAGCCTTGAAGAGCGCGAACAACTACGCGCAGCCATGAGTTACCCGGAAGACACGGTGGGTGCGCGCATGGACTTCGACATGGTGACAATTCGCGATGATGTGACACTGGAAGTGGTGTTGCGCTACCTGCGCAGGTTTGACGAATTGCCAGATCAAACCGATCAGGTGTTTGTGGTCGATCGGGTCGATCACTTCAAGGGCAGTCTGCCCTTGGACCGCCTTTTGGTAAATGAACCAGAAACCCTGGTGAGCGAGGTGATGAGTCGTGAAGTGCTGATGCTGTCTGCATTGGACGATGCCTATGAAGCTGCGCAGGCCTTTGAGCGTTACGATCTTGTGTCGGCGCCCGTGCTTGATCCATCCGGAAAGCTGATTGGTCGCCTGACCGTGAATGAAGTCGTGGATGTGATTCGCGAGGAAAGCGAAGCAGACCTGCTCTCGAGTGCTGGTTTGCGTGAAGAAGAAGATCTGTTTGCGTCGGTGTGGGAGTCTGCCAAAAACCGTTGGATGTGGCTGGGTCTGAATCTGTGCACCGCTTTTTTTGCAAGTCGCGTGATTGACTCCTTCGAAGGTACGATTGCCAAAGTCGTCGCCTTGGCCACTTTGATGCCCATTGTGGCGGGTATTGCGGGCAATTCGGGCAACCAGACCATGACCTTGATGATTCGCTCGCTGGCACTTGGCCAGGTAACCGCTGCGAATTTCAAATTGTTGCTGAAGAAAGAACTGGCCATTGCTGGCTTGAACGGTTTGGTGTGGGGCAGCGTGGCAGGCCTTGCGGCATGGGGCCTGTATTTCGGGTCACCCAACGCCGTCATGTTGGGCTTGTTGATGACCCTTGCTGTGATGTTGAACCTGTTGGTTGGCTCGCTGATTGGTGTGCTGGTGCCTTTGGGTTTGGAGAAAATGGGGCGTGACCCAGCCATGGGGTCTTCCGTGCTGCTGACCTTTACCACTGACAGCATGGGCTTCTTTATTTTCCTGGGACTGGCCTCCCTGTTCTTTTAAAGCCTGCATATGGTGCCTTTTGCTGCGCCTTCCGTGTCGATTGTGGTGCCTGTGTTCAACGAAGTACCCACCATTGACCGTGACAGTTTCACCCCGCGAATTCACGCCTTGACTGAATTGCTTCGACCTTGTGATGAAATCATCTTGGTCGATGGCGGTTCGAGCGATGCAAGCTGGCAAACCCTGCAATCCTTGGCAGTGCATCTGCAAATTACTGCCATTCAAAGCCAAAAAGGTCGTGCGCGACAAATGAACTGCGGTGCAGCCACGGCCAAGGGTGACATCCTGCTTTTTCTGCATGCGGACACTGTCCTGAATGCTGCTGCATGGAACGGTTTTTCGCAGGCGCTTCAGGCTCGCGGCGGTCAGTCTGTATGGGGTCGGTTCAATGTGCGAATTTCCGGGCAAAGCAGGTGGTTGCCTGTAGTGGCTTGGCTCATGAATCATCGCTCCCGCTTCAGCAAAATCGCCACGGGTGATCAAGCCCTGTTCGCCAGTCGACTGCTGTTTGAAAAGGTTGGCGGTTTTCCTGAGCAACCCTTGATGGAAGACATTGAATGGAGCAAGCGCTTGAAACAGGTGGCTGCACCGTGCTTTTTGCCAATTGGCACACCCGTGATTACTTCTGGCCGGCGCTGGGACACCCAGGGCGCATGGAAAACAATCCTGTTGATGTGGCGCTTTCGCTATCAGTACTGGCGTGGGGTGCCTGCTACCGAGCTGGCGCGGCAGTATGCAGATGCGCGTGAAAAGATCCCTTTGACTGTGGCTGTTTTTGCGAAATATCCACAGGCTGGGCGTGTAAAAACCAGGCTGGAGCCCATGTTGGGCGCTGAACAATGCGCAGAATTTGCCCGATATCTGTTGCTCAGTACACTTGATAAATTAAGTGGTGTGAATGTGGTCTTGTGGACTGATGGCGGCAGTGACGCACAGTGGGGTTCATTACTGGCCACGCGACAGGTGACACGCTGCATTCAACCGGAAGGGCATTTGGGTGTGCGCATGCAAACTGCAGTTCAAACCCATTTGAAGCACAGTGAGGTGGTTGTGCTGTTGGGGCCAGATGCAGTGCAGTTCACGTTGAACGATCTGCGCGCACTTGAAAAAGCCGCCAAACAACATGAATTGGCCTTCGTCCCTGCGCTGGACGGGGGTTATGTAGCCCTGGCCTGCACGCGTTGTGTGTCCTCCGTATTTTCTGGCCATATTCAATGGGGAGGTGCGCAGGTGGCTGCACAAACCCGTGAAGCACTTGACGGACTTGGCATTGAAGCCACATGGTTTGAGGCGCAACTTGACATCGACGAGCCCGAAGATTTGCAACAGGCCGTATTGCAAGGTTGTGTCCCTGAAGATTGGGTCGAACGTTACCCAACAGGTGAGGTCTGACAAAAATTAGTCGTGAGGAAAAAATGCAGACAGTGAAACAGGAGCTGATGAAAACCCCAAATGGGACAGGTGCCAAAAAGGCACGCGTGGCTGGCGCACTCGCAGCCAGCTTGATCTGCATAAGCATGCCTTTGCATGCCTCCGAGGCCTTGCCCCAATGGCCGACCGATGTGTCTGCCGGAATTCCTGCTGTATGGAAACCCCAGTTTCACCCGGACATTGCAGCACACACCGAGTTCAGCTTGCAGAAAAACGGCGAGAAAACAGTGTTGCTTGCTGACGCAGACAAGGCTTACGGCACCTTGGTGCATCTGTTTGATAAGCCGAAGGCATTGAAGACATTGGGTTGGGAATGGCAGGTATTAACCCAACCAGCAAAGGCGAATTTGCAGACCAAGGCGGGCGACGATGCGGGCGCAAAACTGTGCGCTTTTGTCCAGGTGGATGAAAGCAAAATTGGTCTTGGAGCCCGCCTTGCATTGGCCGCTGCGCGCACTGTTTCCGGTGAGCGCTTGCCCGCGGCCACCCTGTGTTATGTGTGGGGTACGCCGGGTGAAAAAGTAGGGCAGGTGTTTGATAATCCCTACACTGACCGTGTGAAAAACATTGTGCTTCGCGATATGGCCAGCGCAGCTGAGCTGGTTTCAGAAAACCGGGATTTGCAGGCTGATGCACGTAAGGCGTTCGGCAAAGAATTGCCAGAAGGGCCCGTGATGATCACTGGCTTGGCTTTGGGCGCTGATTCAGACAATACCAAATCGAAAGCCAAGGCCCTGTTTGGTAGCGTGCAAGCTCAGCCCTGATTCAAATTCATGGTCTTCACGATTCGCTCGCAGTACCTGGCGATCTGGTCAATTTCCAGATTCACCGGGCTGCCCGCTTTCAAATGTTTCAGGGTGGTCATTTGAACCGTGTGCGGAATCAGGTTGATGTGAATATCGCATTCGCCGCTTGCATGGTCATCGACCTGATTCACGGTCAGGCTGACGCCATTCACTGTGACCGAACCCTTGTAGGCGAAGAAAGGCGACAGGGATTTTGGCGCGCGTATTTGCAAGTGCCAGCTTTCACCGACTGGCGAAAAATCAACCACACTGCCCAAACCATCCACATGACCGCTGACCAGGTGACCGCCAACACGATCGGACAGGCGCATGGCTTTTTCCAGGTTCACTTCACCGGGTTGACTTAAACCCACGGTCTTCGACAAGCTTTCCTGCGAGACGTCCACGTGAAAGGTTTGATCTTGCATGGCCACCACGGTCATGCAGGCACCTTGAATGGCGATGCTGTCCCCCAGTTTGACGTCTGAGAAGTCGAGCGAGGGTGCATGCACTGCAAGACGTACTCCTGCATAAGTTGAGTCCTGCAAGGGCTCAACAGTTTTGATTTGACCGATTGATTCAATAATTCCGGTGAACATGGGTGCTACTACTCCTGATTATTTTGAACCCACGTAATTCGCAGGTCTGGTCCAATTTGTTCAAATGACTGAATTGCCCAGCTGACATAAGCGGGCAGGGCTTCGAGTTCTGGCAGGCGGAACAGGCCTTGGCCTGGCCCCAGAAATCGAGGGGCAATGTATTGCACAATTTCATCGACTAGGCCCGCTTGCAGGAATGAACCGTTCAGGCCGAAGCCTGCCTCGAGGTGCAACTCATTGATACCACGTTGTGCCAGCTCTTGTAACAGGCGCAGCAAATCCGTTTTTACTTTGCCAGCATGCAAACCTGCCGCCACTGGCGCCACGTTCAAGGCCTCGATATTTGCTGCGTTCGGGTGTGTCGTCAGCCAGCCCGGTCTGTGTGGTTCAGTGTGTGCAATCAGTACGCGCCCGGATTGAAGCAGGCGGGCATCGGGTGAAATTTCCAGCTTGCTGTCCACAATCACTTTCAAGGGCTGGCGTTCCGTGTCAATGCCGCGCACATTCAGTTGCGGGTTGTCGGCTTTTACTGTGCCAATGCCACTGAGCACCGCACAGGCTTGCGCACGCAGGTGGTGGCCATGCAGCCGGGCTGCCTCGCCGGTGATCCACTGGCTTGCCCCATTGTTCAGCGCGCTGATACCGTCGGCGCTGCTGGCCACTTTCAAGCGCACCCAGGGGCGTTGGCGTTCCATGCGACTGAAAAAACCACGGTTAATCCAGCGCGCCTGTTCAATCAACACACCGTGCGCGGTCTCAATGCCAGCCGCTTGTAAAATCGCCATGCCTTTGCCTGACACCAGCGGGTTGGGGTCTAGCACCGCCGCTACAACCCGCGCTACACCCGTTGCCACCAGTGCTTCCGCACAGGGGCCGGTGCGCCCATGGTGGGCGCAGGGTTCCAGGGTTACATAGGCGGTGCTGCCTGCCAGGGAGACACCGCGAGCCCTGGAGTCGGCAATGGCTTGCACTTCCGCATGGCCTTCACCTGCCTTGGCATGAAAGCCCTCCGCAATCGCCACGCCATCGCGCACAAACACACAACCCACGCGCGGGTTCGGCGTGGTGCTGTACTGTCCCTTCCAGGCCAGGTTCAGCGCATGCTGCATCCAGTGTTCGTCGGTGGGTGAAAAGGTGGCCATGGCTTCAGTTACTTCACAGTTACTTTTAGGCGCCTTTTTTGGCTGGGGCAGTTAAATGTGCAATTTCTTCAGAGAAACTTTGCAGGTCTTCAAAGCTTTTGTAGACCGATGCGAAACGAATGTAGGCCACTGTATCGAGTTGTTTGAGTTGTTGCATCACCAACTCACCCAAAAACTTCGTGTCTACTTCCCGGGCGGCACTCACCAGTAGTTTTTCTTCAATGCTCGAAATGGCGTCATCAATGGCCTCGGCGCGAACCGGGCGTTTGCGCAAGGCAAGCATCAAACTGCCGCGAAGTTTGTCTCGTGAAAATTCGACGCGTGAACCGTCTTTCTTGACGATTGCGGGCAAAAACAGTTCGGCCCGTTCGTAGGTCGTGAAACGTTTGCCGCAGCTGCTGCACTGCCTGCGGCGTCGAATCGCGTCGCCTTCTTCAGACGTGCGCGAATCGACCACCTGGGTGTCGGCGTTGCCACAGAAAGGGCATTTCATGACGCCGTGGCCCCTTGCTTACTTGTAAACAGGAAACTGGCTGGTCAATTCCTTGACCTTGGCGCGGATTGTGGCCAATGTGGCTTCGTCTTCCGGGTTTTCAAGTACGTCGGCGATCAGGTGACCGACTGCGCGGGCCTGCTCTTCCTTGAAGCCACGTGTGGTCATTGCAGGGCTACCCAAGCGAATGCCGCTGGTTACAAATGGCTTCTCGGGGTCGTTCGGAATCGCGTTCTTGTTCACTGTGATGTGTGCATTGCCCAAAGCCGCTTCGGCAGCTTTGCCGGTGATACCCTTGGCACGCAGGTCAACAAGCATCACGTGGCTTTCGGTGCGGCCAGACACGATACGCAAGCCTCGCTCAACCAGGGTTTCAGCCAAAGCCTTGGCATTCAACACTACTTGCTGCTGGTATTCCTTGAATGCAGGTTGCAGGGCTTCGTGGAAGGCCACTGCTTTGCCAGCAATCACATGCATCAGGGGACCGCCCTGAATGCCGGGGAAAATTGCGCTATTGATTTTCTTGGCCAGTTCCTCTTTCATCAAGATGATGCCGCCACGTGGGCCACGCAGCGATTTGTGCGTGGTCGATGTGCATACATCAGCATGCGGTACAGGGTTGGGGTACACACCCGCAGCAATCAGACCCGCGTAGTGGGCCATGTCCACCATGAAGTAGGCGCCCACTTCCTTGGCGATTTTGGCAAAGCGCTCAAAGTCGATACGCAGAGCGTAGGCCGATGCACCCGCGATGATGATTTTGGGTTTGTGTTCACGGGCCAAAGCTTCCACCTGGTCATAATCAATGGCTTCTTCCTTGTTCAGGCCGTAAGAAACCACGTTGAACCACTTGCCAGACATGTTCAGTGGCATGCCGTGGGTCAGGTGACCACCTTCAGCCAGCGACAAGCCCATGATGGTGTCGCCAGGCTGGAGCAAGGCAAAAAATACAGCCTGATTGGCCTGTGAGCCTGAATTGGGTTGCACGTTGGCGGCTTCGGCGCCAAACAGTTTTTTCAGGCGCTCAATGGCCAGATCTTCAACTGTGTCCACATGTTCGCAACCGCCGTAATAGCGCTTGCCGGGGTAGCCTTCGGCGTATTTATTGGTCAGCTGTGAACCCTGGGCTTCCATCACGGCTGGGCTCGCGTAGTTTTCAGACGCGATCAACTCAATGTGGTCTTCCTGGCGGGTGGTTTCCTGCTGCATGGCAGTCCACAATTCTGGGTCGGTTTGGGCGATGCCCTTTTGGCGGTCAAACATAACGATTTCCGGAAAGGATTGGGTTCAAGACAAGCCCAATATTCTAAATGATTTCAAGCGATTCGACCATCGACTTCGTCCATGTTTTGGCCCGGTTTGTCGTGGTTCAAATGCCCGGTCCAGGCCCACAGTTTCACACTTTTATTGCCTTGGGGATCAATATCGACCACATTGAGCGCGCAATTGGGCAGTTGCCATTCACGCTGCGTATGCAACAGCTCGCCAGTGCAGTATCGGTAAATACAATCGAGTACACCGCCGTGGGCCACCAGCAATATTGTTTTGTGGGTGCTGACCGCGCAAATTTGCTGAAACGTAGATACCACCCTTTGGTAGAACTGGGCCAGACTCTCCCCTCCGGACAGGGGAGAGTCGGGGATTCGGTTTTTTAGACCAGCAAATTCATTGGGGCTTTTGACCTGCATTTCATCGCCAGTCAAGCCCGACAAATGACCGTAATCACGTTCCCGAAGGCCTTTATACAACTGCATGGCGGGTGTTTTGGAGCCGTGAATCGTCGATGCGGTGGTGTGTGCCCGAGTTAAGTCGCTGCTGACGCACTGATCGTAAAGCGAAATTTCTCGCGCTTCCAGCGAATCAAAGTACTTGCGAAGCAATTGAGCTTGCAACAGGCCGTGCGCATTCAGGGCAATGTCGGTGTGGCCCTGAAAGCGCTTTTCCTTGTTCCAGTCCGTTTCTCCATGGCGCACCAGAATGAAGCGCGATCCCACCGGTTTTTTGCTGACAATTGCACCAAAATCAAGAGCTTGGCTGTTCAATTCAGGTGCACCTTCGCAAAGCGGCGTTTGCCAACCTGAATCACGTAAGTGCCTTTGCCCAAGCGGGTGGCTTTGTCGGATATCTTCTCGCTGTCAATTTTTACGCCGCCCTGCTGGATATTTCGGTTCGCGTCGCTGCTGCTTTCACACAAGCTGGCAGCTTTCAGTACCCAGGCCAAACCTGCGTCCGCGTCACCTTCCGGCAAATTCAGGTTGATCTCGGGCATGTCCTCGGGCAAGGCCCCCTGCTTGAACCGTGCTTCGAATTCGTTCAGTGCGTCAACCGCTGCTTGTGGGGTGTGAAAACGCGCGACCAACTCTTGGGCCAGTGCCACTTTGGCGTTGCGTGGGTTTTCACCGCTGGCGCAGGCTTGTTTCAGCGCTTCAATATCAGCCAGGGATTTAAAGCTAAGCAAGGTGTACCAGTTCCACATTAGCTCGTCAGAAATTGACATCACCTTGCCGAACATATTGGAAGGTGTCTCTGTTACGCCAATGTAGTTGTTCTTGGACTTCGACATTTTGTCCACACCATCGGTGCCCACCAACAGCGGCATGGTCAAAATACATTGCGCGCTTTGGCCATTTTGTTTTTGCAGCTCTCGACCCATCAGCAAGTTGAATTTCTGATCAGTGCCACCCAACTCCAAATCGCTTTCCAGCGCAACTGAGTCGTAGCCTTGCAGAAGCGGGTATAAAAACTCGTGCACGGCAATCGGCGTACCGGATTGATACCGTTTCGTGAAGTCATCACGCTCCAGCATGCGCGCCACGGTGTAGCTGCTGGCCAGGCGGATCATGCCGTCTGCACCCAAGGGCATCAGCCATTTACTGTTGAATTCAATTGCTGTGCGTTGGGGATCCAGAATTTTAACGGCCTGCTCATGGTAGGTTTTCGCGTTTTCCTGAACCTGTTCCTTGGTCAATGGCGGTCGAGTACTGTTCCGGCCTGATGGATCGCCAATCATGGACGTGAAGTCGCCAATCAGAAAAATGACTTGATGGCCTAAATCTTGCAATAGTCGAAGCTTGTTGAGTACCACTGTGTGGCCCAAATGAATGTCGGGTGCCGTGGGGTCCAATCCCAATTTAATGCGCAGGGGTTTGCCTGTTTTCTCGCTATGAACCAGTTTTTGAATCCATTCCGATTCAATCAACAGTTCTTCGCAGCCACGCTTGGTCACATCGAGGGCGTGCCGAACGGAATCAGACAAATTCTCAGTAATTTCCGTAATTTTGGGGGGCCTACTATCAGGTGACTGGTTCATTTGGCAATCCTTTGTTACACTCTGGCAAACTTCAGTGTTGTATTTTTGAAAATAAAGCTGATTGTGGGCGATCGGCACGTGAAATTTCACACCTTTAAAACTAAAACATGATGCTTCAGAATTTATTAGAGCGAGCAATCGCCGCGTGGGGACAGGGCTTTTCTCTTACCAAGCGCTTTATCCAGTCGGGGTGGCAATTTGCCGACTCCGCGCTTCCCCAATCCCACAATCACAGAAAGTGGGTCATTGTAGGGTTTTTTTCATTCCCTGTTCTCGGTGCAGTGGTTGCAATTGCTGGCTCTGTTCAAAATTCCCCGGTTGATTCCGCTCTAATTAATTCGGAAGTGGTTGTAGAGGCAGTTGAACTTAACCTCGCAGATGAGGGCGTTTACACCTTTGATCCATTGGTTGCCGAAGAGCGAATTCGCCGTGGTGACACACTGGTGGGTTTACTTGAGCGCATGGGTGTGAACACTGCTGGCCTGGCCACTTTCTTGGGCCAAGACAAAACCGCGCGTAATTTGGTAAACCTGCGTGCAGGCCGTGTGTTGACAGTTCAGCAAACCGCTGATGGCGATCTGCAGTGGCTCCGCTACAAAAGCGGCATCGATGAAGACAGCCAAGAGTCGATCCTGGTTCAGAAGCTGAATGGGCAATTTGTCTCGAAGCTTGAATCTGTCAACTTTGAGAAACAGATAGTTTTCCGCTCCGGCCGAATTGAGTCATCTCTGTTTGCCGCTGCTGACAAGGCAGGTATGCCCGATTCAGTGGCTATTCAACTGACGGAAATTTTTGGATCTGACATTGACTTTCATCGCGAACTGCAAAAGGGCGATGAGTTCAAGGTAGTGTACGAAGACCTTACACTTGAAGGTCGGTCGGCGCGTTCGGGGCGTGTGTTGGCGGTTGAGTTCGTCAACAACAATAAACCTTACAAAGCCTATTGGTTTGCGCCAAGTGGAAATAGAAACGCGGGTTATTACAACGAAGAAGGTCGTAGCCTTAAAAAATCTTTCCTGCGATCGCCTTTGGCTTTCTCCAGAATTTCTTCAGGGTTCACTCCTCGTCGTTTCCACCCCATTCAACAACGCTGGAAGGCGCACAATGGCGTGGATTACGCCGCACCCACAGGCACGCCGATTATGGCCACAGCCAGCGGCACAGTGAAGTTTTCTGGCTGGCAAAACGGGTACGGCAATTTTGTGGAAATTCAACACCACAGCGGCTACAGCACGGCCTATGCCCACCTTTCTCGTTTTGGCAAAGGCGTTAAAGTTGGCCAGAAAGTAGAACAGGGTGATGTGATCGGATACGTGGGTGCCACAGGCTGGGCAACCGGGCCACATTTGCACTATGAGTTCCGCGTCAACCGGGTTCCGAAAAATCCTTTAAGCATTACCGTGGCTCAGGCTGAACCATTGGATCGAAATTCATTCGGTGAATTCAAGCGCGTACAGCTTGCGCTTGACCGCCGCATGGAGCTGGCCACCGCCCAACGCTTGGCTCGTGCCCAGTAAATCATGATTGCCTTGGGCGCCATGTCTGGCACCAGTACAGATGGTGTTGACGTCGCAGCGGTTCAGATTGATTCCAAAACTCAGGAAATGCGGTTTCTCGGCGTACTTAGCGCTGAGTTTCCGCAGAGTTTGAGAGAAACTCTCTTACTGCTGCAAGAAATTCCCCCCCGTTTTCCTTCCAATTCTGATCCTATTGCGATTTTTCTGCAGGCTCGAAAAGACCTGACGGAGCTGTATGCAAGCACCGTGAATGAATTGTTGTGTTTTCTCGGATTAGAGCCGGCTGATGTTCGGGTGCTTGGCGCACACGGTCAAACACTTCGCCATCGGCCCGATCTCGGATACACCTACCAAATGCTGGATGGAGCTTTGCTGGCCAGTAAAACCCGGATAGATGTGGTGAATGACCTGCGTTCAAAAGACGTTGCCTTGGGCGGGCAGGGTGCTCCGCTGGTTCCTGCTTTTCACCGAGCATGGTTGAATGGCAAAGGTATTTACGACCAAACCGCTGTGTTGAACCTGGGTGGATTTTCAAACCTCACGGTGCTTAACGGACAGGGGCAAGAATTGACTGGTGGTGACTGTGGTCCAGCCAACTGTTTGATGGACCTGTGGGCTCAGCGCGCTTTTGGCTTGCCTATGGACAATGACGGTGAAATTGCTGCGATGGGCAGCCCGAACGACACTTTGCTTGAAGGTTTTTGGACCCATCCTTTCTTTCATCAACCCTGGCCCAAGAGCACTGGTCGTGATGATTTCAGTGCGCACTGGTTTGAGTCGTGTTTGGTAGACTCTAATGAGCTTTCATCGGAAGACATCATGGCGACCCTACTGGCTCTAGCTGTCAGAGCGGTAAAGTCGTGTTTACCTGTTTTGGTTGAGCAGGTTTATGTGTGCGGTGGCGGTGCAAAAAACAGCACCTTCATTAATCAGCTACGCTGTGAATGTGCGCCAGCAGATTTCCTGCCGATTGAGAATTTGGGCTTGCCAACTCAGGCGGTTGAGGCCGCTGCTTTTGCCTGGCTTGGCGTGCAGTACGTGTTGGCTGCAACTGGCAATTGCCCTTCAATCACTGGTGCAAGCAGGCCTGCGATCTTGGGCGCTTTACACGTGGCCAAATAAGCAGGCGGTGTGTATTTGCCAAACCTAGTTCGCCAGCAATGATTTACTGCCCAAATTCTTGTTTGTGTTTTGAGAATGGACTGCTGCTTCGCTGAATGTACTCAAGGAGTTGTCTCGAGTGGGAAATAGCTCGGAAATGACCCCAAGACTAATATCGGCTTGCCCTGGAATCCAGGGGACCCTAATCATTTCACGCCCGAATTCAACTTGGGGATTGTTTTCAAGGCTCGCGTTGTAAATCAAAATACAGCAGGGCTCGTAGTCTAACAAAGAGCCTAAAAGTTTCAATTGCTCGATTGCATGCATTTTTTGGGCTGGGTCGCCGGCGTAAAGGATATACACAGGTGACATGCCTTTACGCAGGGCGGTAAGGTAGGCGCGATAAGCACCATTGAGACTGAACTCGACTTTGTCAAATCCTTGTACCGGAAGTCGACGCCGAATTTCCAGAAGATGATCGTGGCTCATCGCCATGACCTGTGCTTCAAATACAGTTTGAGTATTGAAAGCGGGTCTTTTGCTGTGATGGCTAACTTCGGCTTCTTCCGGCAAGATGACCTCGAACACAGAGCCAGCCAATTTGCCATTGTAGTAGCGGTTGCGGCATTCAGTTTTGGCGAGTATCTGTTCGCTCAAATCGCGAACGATACTTGAACCGTGGCCCCAGCCTTTGTTGTGAGCAGCTACTTTGTTGTTCTCAACGCCAGAACCTGTGTCCACAATTTGAATACATACCCGTCCCTTTCGTCTGCGCAGACCAACCACAACACCCCCCTTGTTGGTGTATTTGATGGCGTTGTCCAGACCATTGCGGATAATCTTGGCCAAAGCTTCCTTGTTACTCGTCACCGTAATTTCGCTGGGTACATAGCGAACTTGAAGCGCTTTGACCTCGGCCAGCATTCTGTATTCTTCGATTAACGGACCAAGAATGTCATGTACCGTTACCGGCATCATAGGGGCGGCGTTTTCATCTTGCGGATACCGGATTGCATTGCCCAATTGGTCAAAGAAATCTTCCAGCATATTTTTCAACGCTTTTTGTGCGGTTTGAATGTGTTGGTATCTTGCTGTAACTTCAGGGTCTTTCGAAATGGCTTTGCCCACGCTGGCCAATATGCCTAAGGTACTCAAGGGCTGGCGCAAATCGTGACGAAAGTCCTTTAAAACCCGGCGCCCTCGAAACGCCAGTTTCATGATGTCTTGATCAATTCTTGTTTGCCCATCAAGACCTTTTTTCGTACGGGTTCGTGAAAAATCTTGAAACACCATGTGAAAAACGCAGGTACCAAGCAAGACGTAAAAGAGAATTTCCACAATCCTGTAGTCCAGTATCCACGCGAGTTCTGTCGATGTTGATGCGTGGAAGAGGCCATTGACCAAACAGTACAACAGACCGAAATAAACCGCTTTGATCAGGGTAACTTTGGGTAAATTGCTGTAGGTTTTTGTAATTGCCAGCAGACAGACCGCTTGAACAGTAATAAAGGCCGTGTATACCAACCCAGAAGTGGTGAACATGTCTGCAATCGCAGTGATGCAGCCGATCGCGAAAGGAACCAGGGCAGAACGCTCTGCAGCGACAACACCTCTTTTTCGACCTAGAAAGGCACTCCCGAAAAACAGGAATGACGCGGCCTGCAGTGCTGCATGAAACGGGGTGCCGTGTTCAAGTTCTTGTGGTGTGTTGTAACCAAGAATTACGAATCCAAGCAGAACCACACCAATGACAGCGGCCGCATTTTGCCGCTGATTGGGAAGGTGATTTGCAAAGAATGGGTATAAAGCAATACCCAGTAATACGGCTAGCCCTGATAGTGAACTGTCTGTCATTTTATAGTTATAGTCATTGCCGGCT
Organism: Limnobacter sp. UBA3528; assembly: GCF_002377005.1. Taxonomy (NCBI): domain Bacteria; kingdom Pseudomonadati; phylum Pseudomonadota; class Betaproteobacteria; order Burkholderiales; family Burkholderiaceae; genus Limnobacter; species Limnobacter sp. UBA3528. The sequence goes on from NZ_DFOZ01000019.1 coordinate 68,939, forward strand.
TTGTTGCCGGCTTTTGGTTTTTATGCCATGGCTGATGCGTTGAGTCGCGGAATTTTGCGATAAAGACTGACGGCCTGGGTTCTGTTTTTCACATTCATGGATATATACCCTTGACCGTCAAACTTTGACATTTGGCGAAACCCGCATAAATACAAGGTTTACGGTGAAATAGAAAAATGTCAAAGAATTAATCAAACTTTGACAATAGGCGATATATTCTTGTCAAAGAAATAGAGGCTATACAGCGTCACAAGCCTGTCGCTCGGCGGGATTAACCGCCTCGCCCCTCTCAGGTTCGGGGCAAGCGACAGCAGGCTTGTTCGGGACGCGCATGGCCGCCTTATACCTCGCCTTTGGCTCTGGGCTACGGTCTAGTTTCTCTTGGCGACTGGTCAGAAACGGTGCTCCGTGAGAGCTAAGAAACACGTAGTTATTCTCGTTGTCCCCGTAAAATGACCTCTGTCTTCTTTCTTTGGCCAACGGAGATTCAATGTAGGTTAGAAGGTCTTGCCTTAGCTCGGAAGACATTTGCAATTCATAGGATTTCTCAAACTTTGAGTCCACCAAACTATTCTTTCCGATTTCGATGTAATACGTGCCGTGAACGCTTTGTGCGTCCAACAAAGACGACCATCGCAATGTGCACACTGTTTGTAAACGTGCCCCAGTTTCGGTTGCAACCCGAAACATCAGTTGATAGCAACGGTCAAGTTTGGCGACCTCCTGCCATAAGATTTCCTGCTCCTTCGGTGTTAAAGGAGTGAGCAATCCACCGTCATTTACTTGCCCAGGTCTAGCCACTTTAGGGGCGATAGGCACAGCCAAATCCGTGGTTGTTAATGCAAGTTGCTTTGCAAAACCTTCATTGTTGGTGATTTGAATAAACGCAGTTCTGGCTGTGTGTGTCCGTTCAAACATTACATCGTCTATCAAATCCCAATTGCTCAACCCCCTATAAAAGTTGATGACGCAACTCATTCGTTTTTGTGCGGTTGAAGCCTTAATTTCACCCTTTTTGCAACGGCGAATTAGGTCGGCACGATAAAGGTAGGTTGCCCTTTCAAACTTATCTACGGGCATTTCCAGAGGGTCTAACGACTCTTTTTCTAAGAACGCTGCATAATCCAACAAGCTACGAGCGTTGGAATAGATGGTCTCTGAGTTGTAAGCAGACACCCCCACTTTGTCCTCTGCGTATTTCACCAAGTACGAGTTTCCGAGACTCCAAGGCTTACCTGAGGAAAGATAGAGAAATGGGAAGTCTGGGTAGAACCCTTTGATTGAAAGAGGTTTGGACTGCAATTGGCCTACTGCGTCGATGCAAAAGCGCTGTGGGACAAACTGGGGAATGGTGCGAAGAAAAGGATAGCCTTTCACAAATTAACTTAAGTAAGATTGATACTGTATAAGTATACAGTATAACTGAGTCAATTTGTCAAATTTATTTTTTCAGCGTATCGCTTCAAAAAAATAATTCATCGGTACGCGTGAAAATCTCGCGCAAGTGTGTTTTTATAGTTTCTGGTGATAAATCAAGCTTGCGGGCAATTTCCTTGTTGGAAAGGCCAGAGGCCAGAAAGTGCATGACTTGTTGTTGTTTGTGCGTTAACTGAATGCCATTGTTTTGACCAAGTCGCCCAGTGATGTGTTCGCCGTTGGTTTGGCGATTGGACAGCGCATTGGGGCGCCATTGAACCTGAACACCCGCACGGGTGAGTGCTTCCAGCAACACCGCCGAAGTTTGTTCAAAGCCTTCCGATTTGGACAGCGTCCAAGAAGGGGCATGTTGATTGGGTACCACGGAGTGAAGAAGGGTGTCGTCGCCACTCATGATCAAGGTGGGTAGGTTTGCACTCATCAAGGCCAAGGTGTCAATCACATCCTGCCCTTGGCAGTCTGGCAAACGCAGGTCAGTAATCACAAGTGCCGGGGAATTTTTGCTGAACAATTCTTTCGCGTGTGCAATGCTGGCCGCGCAGAGTATGTCTGCGTTGGTTGCCACGAATTCAACCAGGTCTTTGATGCCTGTTGCGAAAAGTGGGTGATCCTCAATAACCAGAATTTGGTTTGATGGCATGAATGTCTCCTCCCGAGGAAAAGCTAGTTGAAAAGGTGTCACCAGATGTGAGCATATGAACATCTTTATTGGATTAACACCTTTTTCCAACCCTCTTTAGGGGGAGTTAATCGTCTTGGGTTCATGCAGTCAATACGCAAAACCCGTAATTACAGTAATAATTCTTGAAGTGACTTCGTTCTGTTACTTCTTTTCATCGTGTTTGGGCCCTATTTCACAGGCTTGCAGGCTGTTAAGCTGTGAACTGGTCGCTTTTCATTACAATAACGGGGTAGGTCAGGAAGTTGACTAATCCAGACTAGGCTCGAGCAAGAATCATGAGAACAAGATTAAGCGCCGCGACCAAGCCGGTGGACGAAACACAGGCCCGGGTGCGACGCAAAGAACAAACACGCCAGAATTTGATGCAGGCTGCGCTTACCCTTGTTGGCAACGGCAGCAGCTTTACTGCCCTGGGCATTCGGGAAATTACCCGAGAGGCTGGTGTGGTGCCGACTGCGTTTTATCGCCATTTCAAAACCACCGATGAACTGGGTCTGGCTCTGGTCGAGGACGGCGGTATTACCTTGCGCAGGCTGTTGCGAGAGGCTCGCCAAGCCAGCCTGCCAGGCGAGGACATGATTCGACATTCGGTGAGCGTGTTTGTGACCTACCTGAAGCAGCACCACCTTGAGTGGCGTTTTATCAGCTCAGAAAGGTCAGGTGGTTCGCAGTCCTTGCGCAATGCCATTCGCAATGAGATTGCACATTTCACCAATGAAATGGCCAGCGACCTGCGGCTGTTGAACATCTTCCCTGGACTGTCCACGCACACCCTTACTCTGATTTGCAGCCTCGTGGTTACCCTGATGATGAACTCGGCCACGGATTTTCTGGATGTCAGGCCAGATCAGCCGCAAATTGAAAAAGAAATGCTCGACAATTTCGTGAAGCAAATTGTGATGGTGTTTCTTGGTGCGGCGCATTGGGAAGAAGAGCCCACCCAGTCACTGCTCAGTGGCTTGTCCAAACCAAAATGACTAAACCCATTGTTTACGTCGACCTGGACGGCACCTTGAGTCCATCGGATGTGCTGCTCGAGAGTTGCCTGCTGCTGTTGAAGCAAAACATTTTTTATGTGTTTCCAATGTTGTTGTGGGCGATGCAGGGTGCTTGGGTATTTAAAACCGAGGTATCTAGAAGAATTGATCCGGTGCTGGATCATTTGCCAATTGATCCCATGGTGCTGGAGCGACTGAATCAATTGAAAGCGGCTGGCCATGAATTGGTATTGGCCAGCGCATCGATGCGTCGAGATGTGCTGAAGATTGCCACCCGTTTGGGACTGTTTTCCCGGGTCATCGCAAGCGAGCACAGCAATTTGAAGGGCCAACAAAAACTGGCAGCCATTCAGGCGGATAGTCAGGGGCGGCCCTTTGTGTATTTTGGTGATGCTTCAGTAGATATTCCGATCTGGAAACAGTCTTCACTGGCATTCGGTGTGAATACTTCCCTTCGCACCCGAGGAAAAGCTGCAGCCGCTGGTATTGAATTGAACCGGCTAGACACGCGAAGTACTGGCATCAAAGTTTGGCTCAAGGCCATGCGACTCCAGCAATGGGCCAAAAATGGTTTGCTGTTCTTGCCTCTGATTGCTGCCCATGAAACAGATTTTGCTTTGTGGGGCAAGATGATGTGGGGCTTTTTGGCGTTTGGCTTTTTGGCCTCTGCCACTTACATTTGGAATGACCTGATGGACCTGAATGCGGATCGCCAGCATCCGCGCAAGCGCCACCGGCCAATGGCCAGCGGCATGCTCAGCATCACCAAGGCGTTTGTATTGATGAAGTGTTTGGGCATTGCCGGCTTTGCGGTGGCCTGGTTGGCGGTGGGTTGGCAATTTACCTTGGTGTTGTTGGTGTACACCGTGGTTACCTTGATGTACACCTTCGTATTCAAGCGCACCGCTTTTGTGGATGTCTTGTTGCTGGCGATGCTTTACACCGTGCGTGTAATCGCGGGCGGCGTGGGTACGGGCATCGACCTCTCCAGTTGGTTATTGGCCATTTCACTTTTCGTGTTTTTGAGTTTGGCATTGGTCAAACGTTGCGCCGAACTTGAGTTTTTGCAGCTTGAGGGCACCCAGCCTCAAGGCCGTGGTTATCGCATGAGCGATCTGAGTTACTTGGTGTCCATGGGTATCTCCAGTGGATTTGTCGCTGTATTGGTGTTGGCCTTGTATGTCGACAGTCAGAATGGCTCGATGTTGTACGCGACACCTGAGTTTTTGTGGGGAATTTGCCCCTTGTTTTTGTACTGGTTAATGCGAATCTGGATCATGACCTCCCGCAAGGAAATGATTGATGACCCAGTGCATTTCGCCATTCATGATCGCATCAGTTGGGGCTTTTTGGCTTCAGTGGGTGTGCTTGTGTATTTGGCCTCCTGAGATATCCAATATCCATGTCTAGTCATTTTTCTTCGTCCAGATCCCAAGGACCCGAGCTGACGTTAAGAACTGCCAAAAGTTTGTTTGTCTGGACTGTTGTGCTGACCGCCGTCATCAAACTCTGGTTGGCGTGGTTTTTTCCCATGACTGGCGACGAGGCTTTCTTCCATTTGTGGTCGACTGATCTGAATTGGGGCTATTACGATCATCCGCCCATGGTCGGCTGGTGGTTGTGGGCGCTGAGTCATCTTGGCAATGAACCGATTGTGGTGCGCAGCCTGACCCTGCTGTTAACCACAGTTATTGCTTACGGTGTGGTGCTGCTGGCCCGTGAATTGTTGCCACGCGAGCAAGAGCCCCGAGCCTGGTTGGCTGGTGCTGTTTATTTGTCAATGCCGGTATCGTGGTTTGCCGTGTTTGTTACCACCGACACGCCGTTGATATTTTTTATGGGCCTTTCCATTTACACCTATGTCAAAGCGATTCGCACTGAGTCGAGTGCGGCAATGTTTCTCGCTGGTTGTTTTTTGGGTTTGGCATTTTTGTCCAAATACTTTGCTGTCTTGTTGGGTTTCGCGTTTGGGTTTCACTTGTTGTTTCAGCGGCAGCGTTTCAAGTACCTGTTTCTGTTGTTGGCTGGTGTTTTGCCGTTTGCCAGCGTGAATATTGGCTACAACCTACATAATTGCTGGAACAACATCATGTTCAACCTGGTGAACAGGCATGAAGATGCCCAGTTGGGTTGGGGCACGGTGCTTACGTACCTGGGCATGATGATTTACCTGATTACTCCGTGGGCTTTGTGGAGTTTGCTCAAGGGCAGTCGGGTTTGGTTGCGCCAAAGCGCCTTGGCGTTTGCCCTCTTGGTGCCACTGGCCCTGTTTTTTGTCATTTCACTCGAAAAAACAGTTGGCTTGCATTGGGTGCTGGGCTTTTTACCCATTGCCTTTGTGCTTCTTGCCTTGTGCACGCCGGGCATCTGGATGAAACGTTACATTGGCTTCAATGCTGTGTTGTCGATCCCACACTTGGTGTTGTTTGGTCTCTTGATGCATGCTGAAGTATCGGTATGGCCAAAACAGGATTTTCAGGAAGACGTGCTGTTTCACCGCGAAATGCCGGCTATTCTGGATGAGTTGACTCGCGACATGCCTTCAGACGGCGTATTGACCACTGTGGCTTATTCGCCTGCCGCCTTGATGACTTATCACTACGGCAAGGTGGTGCCTGTTTTTGGTCCTGGAAAATACCATGCACGCAATGACGATACCTTTGTTGACTGGCGGGAAATGGACGGCAAACCCATTCGGATTGTGGCCAAAGCCAAGCCGATCGACCCGGCGCTTTATCAAGATTATCTGAGTAACGTTTCAGTGCAAACCCAAGTGATTGAAGGCGTGCCTTTTACGATCGTAGACGGCAGCAATTTCAATTACTCCCGGTTCAGAGACGTGGTGTTACGTGAAGCTGTGGAGAAGTACTATCAAATTCCATCGATACTGCCTGTGATGGACTGTCCGTTTGCACGCAAATATGGATTTGAAGAAGAATGCCGCCTGGTGATTCCAGGCGGCTAAACACTAATTGGTGTTTTCAACAATCTTTTGCCATGTCAGTTCGCCTTTCAGCAAACTTTGTTGTTCGCCTTCCTTCAGTTTGACAGGTATAACCCAGCTGCCAGTTTCAGAGATCTTTGCGGGTTTCTTATCCAGTCGTGGATCCGCATAGGTCACCGTTCCAGTTTCTGATACTTTGACCCATGGTGCTTGTTCAGTGCCAGGGGTATGAAACAGTTCAACTGAGTTTGCCCATGCATGCATGCTGTTCAGCCAGACTCCATCTTTTCGAAGCTCGATGAATGGCACACCCTGGTCATCCAGCACCTGAAACTCACCTTTGGCCGTGCCCATGCGGCTGAGTAGGAAGTTGTTGCCACTCAGGCCTGGCACCATGGCGTTCAGGCCAGTGAAGTCAGCTTCGTTGACCAGCGTTGGGCGCCAGTAACCTGTCATGGGTTCGGGCTCTATACGTTCGATTCGAACACTGATGGGTTTGCCGTTGGCAACCATGGCCAGATTAAAGTGAGCCAAGTCCTCTTTAATCAAACGGGGATCGTACCAACCATAGCCAGGTTGTTTGTCCAGCAAAACCCAATTGGGTTTCAACTTTGGGTTGTCTTTGAGACGGTCAGGGATAGGGCCGCCACCGGGTTGTCGGGAACGGTGCCAACCTGTTGCGTTTAAGTCCGCATACAGTTTGTTGCCTTTGAATCTTAGAAAGGCGCGTTTGTCCTCGCCCAAAATTTCAATTTGTTGTTGGCCGTCTGTGGCCAATGCAAACTGAAATGCATTGCTTTTCACTACCTGCAGCGAGATACCTTTGGGTAGCTTCGTTTTTGGACTGACAGTTGGAACACCTCCCTCGGTGCCGTGTTCAGCATGTGCGAAAGCGACGCTAGGGGCAATCAGGGGGCTTGAGATAATTAGGGTAGAAAAAGAAAACGCCAGGCAGGCGCCCAGCGTTTTCTTCACCCAGTTCGTTTTAACGACGGGCATTGGCAGTCATCACTCCTTGTCCATTGCCGTGCTTCAACATGAAGCTGACAGATTTGGAAGGCAGCAGTGAACCATCCGCTTGCTTGGCACGCACAAAGGTCATGTAAGCGCCTTGTGGAACCACAGCGGCCTGATCTGGAATGGTGAAGCGTACGCTTTGCCCAGTCACGGTCAGCTGGTTCTTGGGAATAACAACGGTACGCTGGTCAGCGTCGGTCAAGTGCGTTGTCACGGTATGGCGTACCAAGGAAACTGAGTCAATTTTGCCCATATCAGTTCCAGGTGCCATTTCCAGTGTCACTTGTTGACCTTTGCGGAATTCGCGCAACATGGTTTTTCCATTGCCAGCGGGTGTCGAGTTGCCGCCTGCGAAACCAATCAAGTTGGGGCGGTTTGGATTGTTCACATACGGTGGGGTGTAAATCTCGAACGAGGGATCACGGCCGTCATTGGGAGCAAAACCAAACGCTGCCAGATTGATGTTCTTCAAGTACAACGTGGAAATTGGCGCATGACCACCCACCAGCACACGGCCGTCTTGCATCAGCAGGGCAGTGTTGTGATAAGTGCGGGGTTTGTTGGCCACAGCCATTTGCGTCCATTTCTTGGTCGCTGGGTCAAAGCGTTCAGCGGTTTTTCTTGGAAATTCTATGCCAGGCGCGACAACTCCATCCCGATCTGCACCGTTAAAGACTATCACTGAGTCATCGGGCATCAGCACTCCAGACCCATACCAGCGGGTTTCGTTCAAAGAACCTGTTACTTCGCTTTGGTAGTCAATAATATTGTCTCCATCAGTTTTAACGGTATCTATACGCGAAGATCCAACCGCTATATATCCGCCCGGAGAGGCTAGACCCACTAAAGGAAGAACACCTCCTGCCGTAAGGAAGCTGGCTTCCTTGTACAGACCTTGGGAGTTGGGGCGCAGCGGCATCATGATTGAAAATGTGGAGCCTCTCATACCTGCGCCAACTACCTTTTGTAGGAGCTGCTCTGGGTTGCCGGTAGTTACCACGCTCAATAGCTTCTGAAGTGCTTGAGGGCTTTTTATCACAACATCTGTCAAAGTTTTGGTTAAAGCACCGACTGCGGCATTGGTTGCAGTAAGTGGATTTAGAACCTGTGTAAGTGATTCAAGTCCAGCATCACTGAATTTCAACGGGAAGCCAGCGTAGGCTAAATCTGACCAATTCTGATTTTTTGGGTTGTAAGTCGCGGAAATGTTCCAAACCGCTTGATCGTAGGACTGACCAAAGGGATTAAAGGCTTGACCTCCCGCATTGTAATACACGTGGCCGTTGGGTAGCAGATGTAGTCGTGGGTAAAGAGGGAGAGAGCGCTGGGCAGTTTGCGGGTTGACAGTCCACTTACCAGTTGCCGGATCGAATGTTTCGGTTTGCGGAACATTGCGGCCACTTTGCTCTGGTGCCTGAGGATATACAGGTTTTAGCAGCTTTGTAACTCCGCTTGCAACGAACATTTTGCTGTCGGGCAGGGTGATCAAAGCAGGATACCAACGACCAAAGTTCATGTCGTTGCCCTGCATCCAGCGGTTGGTGTTGGGGTTGTAAACTCGGCTAGTCTTCAGACCTTCCAGTTCGGTCAGGCCGTACCCGATCAGGTTGCTGCCTGGCTCGCTGTAATAAGCAGTGCCGCCCACGGCCATGATGGAACCATCGGCGAGCATGGCCACGTCTGCGCAGAACAGGGCACCGTCTGAGCTATTGGTTTCCTTGTTGGTTAGGCCGAGACCTGGCAGCAGTTCGGTGATCTCGTAACCGTCAGGGTTGGCGCCAGAGTCCACCTCAAGTGGTCGAATCCAGTTGGTCGCAGAAGTCGCATCTTTCGGAATGATCATGCGGCGAGTTTGGTCGTTAATGGCCTTTTGACCAAAATCCACCAAGATGCTGAACTCAAAGTCTTCAGTTCCCTCCAGCGCGTTGAAATATAGGAAATCGCCGTTCGGCAGCAACGAGATGGTACCGGCTGCGGGCTTGCAACGAAGCTTGCCGTTTTCACCAATGCCCATGCACTTCTCGGGTGCCGGAATGGGTGTGGCATCTGGGTTATTGTCGTTGTCGCCTGAGCGTTCGTACACGAAGGGCTCTTCAAATGGCGAACTAAAGGAGCCTTTCTGACCCTCTGCCGCCACGCCTTTTTCAGTGCTGATGGGGTTGAATTTGGCACCGATCAGATCGTCTAAAAGACCGGCTTGTACAGGCAGAGCAGCTCCCAATCCAATGGCGATTACTGCAGATAGTTTATTCAGCTTGAACACGTGTATCTCCTCCTAGCAAGCTGTTTTTGTAGAAGAAGTGAAGAATGTAGGTACTAAGTACTGCGTGTCTCACTTCTCATGATTGTTAACAGTTGTTACTGTTGATGTGCATTTTTAGATGCATCTTTCTAAAAAGAATAACCGTGATTATGGTTTTGTGCAATCGTTGTTATACAAATTAAAAGTAGTATTTTGACGAGGTTATTGAATCTTTTTGGTTGGGATAGTGAAGCTTGAAAAACGTACTTTCAAGTAACTTGAATGCGGTGGAAAAGATGATCGACAAAGAAAAAACCCCCTCAGTTTTCACTGAAGGGGTTTCTTGTTTGGTGGCGAATCAGGGATTCGAACCCCGGACCTGCGGATTATGATTCCGTCGCTCTAACCGGCTGAGCTAATTCGCCGAAGACCGAGAGTATAACTGAGCTTTCTAAAAAAAAGAAGCGCTTCATCACTTCTTTGTCATGAAAGTTAAACCATGCGCTCAACGCGCCACATTTGATACTTCAATGCTCCCATTGCGCCAACAACTATGCTGCCCAAAGCCACGAATGATGCAAGTGACAGGGTGCTTACGCCGCTTAGCCCCTGGCCCACGGTGCAGCCCAGGGCAAGTACGCCACCGACACCCATGAGTACTGCGCCGACTGTGTGGTTGGCCGTGTCTTCAACGCCTTGGAATGTTTCCCAGCGAAACGATTTTTCTAATAACGCGCTGGCGGTGGCTCCCAAAATGACCCCGAAGCAAGCCACTACTCCTACGGTAAGAACCCGTGTCACGTCTGAGAAAAACATCAGCCATTCCAGCGTGTAAGCATAGGGTGCCACGAAGCTGAAGCCTTCCGCACGGTTTGCGTAGGTGCCCAAATAGGCCGCTTCAAGAGTATCTGGGTGTTCGGGAATGTAAGCCACCTGGAACACCACCCACCAAGCCGCCACAATGGTTAAGCCCACGCCGGCACCGCCAACAATCACTTCTCTGTTCCAGGCTGATTTGCTTCCCAGTGCCACGATCAACAGGATTACAGGCAGTGCGATGGCAAAAATGGATGTCAGGGCAGCGGGTTCCTGGCTGAACAGATTGGCCAAAAGCTCAGGCAAATAAGGGCTGCTGCTGAATTCAAAACGAATAGGGTCCAGGTAATTGGCGCGAAATACGCCGAAAACCCCTTTGAGGGTCATGTACGCGGTAATTCCCATAATCACGAAAACCATGAGGGCTTTCAAATTGCCTGCGCCAAGGCGAATCAAGGTTTTGCTGCCGCAGCCCGAAGCCAATACCATGCCTGCGCCGAACAGCAAGCCGCCAACAATACCTGACAACCAAGACCACTGACTGTTCAAGAAAATAGTGTCGTTGAGGTTGGCATGTCCTGTGATACTTAGGCCCTGAAGGCCAAGTGCGGCAACGGCGATTGCCAGCAGCCACATGCGCATGCGGTTCCAGTCACCAAAGTTGAACACGTCAGCAATTGCACCCATGGTACAAAAATGGGTGCGATGGGAAATGGCACCGAAGGCAAGGCCCACGGCAAATGTGGCCCAAAGCACAGTGCTTTGAATGCTGCTAAGGTTGATTTCTTCCATGAACCGGCACCTTTGTGTTGAAGTGCCGGTATTTTAACTGGGTCTACCCGTTTACGGGCGCACAGGGTGTGATTACTTTTGTGTGATTATTTCAGCGCTTCGAGCCGCGCCTTGGCGCTCGCTGCGGCGGGGCTGTTGGGGTATTTGGCAATCAGTTCACCCAAGGTTTTTTTTGCACCAGGGATGCTTTTCAGCTCCAGCTGTGAACTGGCCATGCTAAGCAATGCGTCAGGCGCGCGCGGGCTGTCCGGAAAATCTTTCGCCAGATCGCGTTGCGTGACCAAGGCGGTTTTATATTCGCCTTGCGCAAATTGGGTACTGCCCAAGAAGTAACGGACCTGAGGTTCAAGCTTGCTTTGCTTGTACTTGTTCAGGAAATCCTGAAATTGCAGGGCTGCGTCTTTGTAGTTGCCAGCCTTGAAATGGTCAAGTCCGGCCTGGTAATCATTGAATTGTTCGGGGGGAACCGTGAGTTCTTCGCCATCAAGTTGAACGGCTTTCGGTTCAAGCTTCTTGAGGCGGTCGTCAAGGTTTGTATACAGTAAACGATTGTCTTCCTGCAGCTTTCGAATGTTGTTGTTGGCGACTTCGAGATCACCACGCAAGCGGGCGATCTCTCGGTCTTTTTCACTTAGGGACTGAGCCAGTGACAGCTGCCCCTGATTCGCGGCTTCCATTCGAGCAACCCGATCTTCAAGCACTTTAACCTGCTGGCGCAAGTCCAGAATTGCCTTGCGTGCTTCCGTGTCATCAAATATCGCAAATGCGGAATTGGATGCAAAGGCGCAGAACAGGGCGATTGCCCAGGCTTTTTGCTTGATGTTAAAAGTCATCTCGAATAGTTTCCTTGATTACTGGTAAACGATGTCAGAACGACGGTTTTCAGCGTAAGCGGCTTCGTTGCTGCCAGTTGCTTTGGGCTTTTCCTTGCCAAAGCTTACTGTTTCAATTTGGCCTTCTTTCACGCCCAGTGCCAGCATCAGTGTTTTTACTGCGTCAGCACGGCGTTGACCCAAAGCCAGGTTGTATTCAGCACCACCGCGTTCGTCGGTATTGCCTTGAACAACGACTTTGCGGTTAGGGTTGGCAACCAGGTATTTGGCGTGGTTTTGAACCAGATCACGGTATTCGGACTTAACAGTGTAGCTGTCGTAGTCGAAGTACACGCTACGCTTGGCCAAAACGCCTTGTGGGTCGTTCAGGGGGTCAGCATCGCCTGGGGTTACTGTGGGCACGGCACGGCCATCAGAGCCGGGAGCTGTACCAGTTTTTGATTCAACTGTGGGTTTGTCGTTCAAAGGAACGGCAGAGCTACAGGCGGCCAATACGGCCACCATTGCGGAAATCGCCAAGTACTTGACCATTGAGTGTTTCATTTTTTTCTCCAGACCTAAAGAATGTTTAGTGTAAAACCAGTTAAAACAAATTCAAAATCAATCATTTATGAACGGGCCCCAGGTGGGTTCCGAAATGTCAGCGCCGGAACTGCTCAAGGTGTACTTGATTCGTCCGTCTTTTGACACCACGGCCAGGGTCCCTTTGCCGCCCGACTTGGTCGCATACAAAATGTAACGCCCATTCGGCGCGAAACTTGGGCTTTCGTCCCGCCCGGTATTTGTCAGCAGCATTTCTGTGCCACCTGCCAAATCCAGTGCGGCAATTCGAAATTGCCCGTCTCGACGAGTCACATATGTCAATGTTTTGTCATCGGGACTAATTCGAGGCGAGATATTGTATCCACCTTCGAATGTCACACGTGTCGCATCACCGCCATTTGTGCTCATTCGATAAATTTGTGGGCCACCTCCACGATCAGAAGTGAAATAGATGCTTCTGCCATCGTGACTGTACGCAGGTTCGGTGTTGATTCCACCTGTGCTGGTCAATCGGTTCAGGCTCGATCCATCGGCATTCATCGAGAAAATTTGTGACCCACCATCTTTGGTCAGCACCACTGCAAGTTGCTGGCCATTCATAGACCAGGCAGGTGCGCTGTTGCTGCCCTTGAAATTTGCCAAGGCCTTGCGGCGACCTGTTGCAAGTGTGTGAACAAACACAACAGGTTTGCGCGTTTCGAATGAAACGTAGGCAAGTTGTGTGCCGTCTGGAGACCATGCTGGCGAAATAATAGGTTCTTTGGAGGCCAGTGCTACTTGTGGGTTGGCGCCATCGGCATCCGAAATAATAAGGCGGTAGCGCCCAGGGGCTTTTTCAACATAGGCCAGGCGGGTCGAAAACACACCTTTCTCTCCCAGCATCTTCTCATACACAAAATCGGCAATTTTGTGAGCATGCAGGCGTAAAGCCGAGGGGGCAATCACGTAGCTGAATTTGCCGAGTGACTTCTGCTGGGCAGTGTCGTGCAGGTTAAAGCGCAAGTCCAGGCGCCCATCTGGCAGCTTTTTCACTGAACCCACGATCAGGGCGTCTACGCCAATTGATTTCCAAGCGGAAGGATCGATTAGCGTGGACTCATTCAATTCAACATTGCTGGTGGTATTGATAGAGCGGAAAAATCCGCTGCGCACCAAATCGTCTTCAATCACCTTTTTAATGTCTTCAGGCAAACCCTGATTGCCCTGAAATGGTGCCGCCGAAAAGGCGATTTGATTTGCACCCACTCCGGTAATGTCAATTTTCAGTTGCGCTTGCGCCGGCACTGTCATGGTTACCAGGGCAAAGAAGGCCAGCAGGATGCTTGCGGATCGACGCAGGCGGTCCCACAGGGTGGTTGATTGTTGTAAATGCATGGCTTGGTTGGCGTAGTTCATTGTTTCACTATGAATTAAACGTCTTTTGGACGGAATGAGAGGACAAGCACCGGTTCGACTGAACCGTCTTCAGCCCTGGGTAGTGGGCTGGAACGCTGCAAAGCGCGCTCCACAGCGCTGTCCCACGCTGGCAACCCACTGCTTTTTTTCTGAGTGATAGAGACAATTTCCCCGTTGGGAAGTTGCTTGACTTCGAATACGGCCTCCGGGTTTCCGTCGACTGAGTCGGCACCGGGAAATACCAGTTTACTCCGTACATATTGCCGAATTCGGTCACTGTACTGTGCCTTGTTTCTGCTGGTGCCTGCAGATGTGCTACCTGTGTTGGGCGCTCCACCCATAATGCGGGCAAGTTCTTCCTGCCGAAGCTTTTTGGCCAGTTCAGGATCAATTTTTGGCTCAGGTTTCTTGGGTTCCGGCTTGGGCTCGGGCTTCTTCGGTTCAGGCTTGGGCTCCGGTTTTTTTGGCTCGGGCTTGGGCTCAGGTTTCTTCGGTTCGGGCTTAGGCTCGGGCTTCTTTTTGGGCTCGGGCTTGGGCAATTCGATATCTGCCTTGGGTGGTTCCACCGGCTTTGGAGGTGGCGGTGTTTCAACCACAGGCTTAGGTGGCTCGGGTTCCGGGACGGGGTCGGGCTTGGGTTGTTGCACGGCAATCGGCTCATTGGCGGGCATCTCGGACCACAATACCGCTTCAAACGCGGCTGGCTCTTCGGTATTCCAGTTGAGCCCCACAACGAAAAATGCCACCAAAGTAAGGTGTGCAAGCACAGACACTGTCAGGCCTGCTTTCTCGCCAGTGTGGTCTACTGGTGGTTCCAGGCGCGCCTCTAACCCGCTTTCCTTGCTCATTTTGGAAAGCAATGCTTGATGGGCTGGTGTAAAGTCCCAGCCGTTGCGTGGGCGGGTTAAATCGGTGCTCATTTACTTTTTGGCTTCACCAGCAGACCCACTTTCTGGATTTGTGCGTTTTGCAGCGCGTCCATTGTGTCGACCACAGCCTGGTATTGAATGGCTTTCTCAGCAGAAATGACCACAGGGCGATCGGGCTCATCGGCCTGCAGTTTTTTCACTTCAGCGGCAAGGTTTTCCAAGGTCACTTCAGTGGTTTTATTGGTTTTCATGTCCTTCACCACCAAGCTGCCCACCTGGCGCACCGTGACTTCAATTGGGCGCATTTGTTTGGGCGGATTGGTGTTGGCCATGGACGGCAAATCAATCACTGATGGGGTAATCATTGGGGCCGTGACCATGAAAATGATCAGCAGCACCAACATCACGTCGATGTAGGGCACCACATTGATCTCGTTCATGGCGCGTCTGGATTTTCGTCCAAGTTCGGCTTTCATCGATTAAGTTTCCTGTTGCTGGTTTCTGGCATGGGTGCAGAAATTAATGCTGACGTTGCAGAATGTTCAAAAATTCCTCAACGAAAGACTCAAACTGGGTAGACAAACGATCAATGTCGTTGGCATAACGGTTGTACGCCACGACTGCCGGAATGGCCGCAAACAGTCCAATTGCTGTGGCAATTAGTGCTTCGGCAATACCCGGTGCTACAGAAGCCAAGGTGGCTTGCTGTACGTTGGCCAGGCCCACGAACGCATGCATGATGCCCCACACCGTTCCGAACAGTCCAATGTAGGGGCTGACTGAACCAGCTGATGCGAGAAAGGGCAGGTTGCGTTCGAGGATTTCATTTTCGCGCTGGAAGGCTGCTTTCATGGCGCGACGTGCACCGTCAATGATCAGTGAGTAATCGGTCAGGCCTTTTTTATCACGGGCGCGCAAGAATTCGCTCATGCCCGCTTCAAAAATACGCTCAAGCGGACCAGCATCGTTGCGGCGCATACCTGCGCGTTGGAAGAGGGTGTTCAAGTCGCCGCCCGACCAGAATTCTTCTTCGAATTTGTCAGCCTGTTGCTTGGTGCGCTTCAATACAGCCCATTTCTTGAAAATGGTGGCCCATGAAATGAGGGAGATCATGACCAGAATCAACATGACCAACTGGACAACCAGGCTGGCCTCTGCGATCAGGGAGATGAACGACATGTCGGTAGAGATATCCATTAACAATCCGCGGTAAGGAAAATGATTCGTTTCTTGTAACGCACTAGGGCATCAATCGGTTGAGTTGCGCGTGCACTTCAGGGGGAATTGCGCTGGGCTTCAAGGTTTGCGTGTTAACACATCCCACCTTGGTTTGACCCTCGCAAAGGACCTCGCCATTGCGCGTTACGGTTTGCTTGAAGACTGCAGAAACTCGCTTAAGTTCAGTAAGTTCCGTCGATATTTCAAGAATATCCTCAAGTTTAGCAGAGCGCAGGTAGTTCAGCTCGGTTCGGCTGACAACGAACACCATTTGATGGTCCTCCATAAGCGATTTCATGCCGATACTTTGTTGCAGGAACCATTCGCTTCGTGCGCGTTCCATGAATTTGAGGTAATTGCCGTAATAAACAATGCCTCCAGCATCGGTGTCTTCAAAATAAACGCGCAGAGAGTATTTGAATGTCATGAAATGGCCCGTCTCTAGTATGCTTACAGTATTGTAAGCAGGAGTAGGGCGGTCCTCCGGGACTTTGCGATCCTGCCACTATTAAATTAATTAAATATTCATATTCAAATAACAATGAGAAGTGGAGACCGCTGACATGGCACGAAATATCCCTTTGCTGGATGCATCCTGGCTGTACGTCGAATCAAAAGAAGCTCCAATGCATGTGGGCAGCATGGCGATTTTTACGGTGCCCGAGGGGGAAACGTCTCAGCAGGCCATTGCCCGCATTGTTCAAATGCTTCGTAATTCGCTTGAATTTGCACCGCCCTTTAACTATCGCTTGTCCAGTCCCCGCTTGCTAACCTTGATGCCGAAGTGGATTGAGGCTGACAAAATTGACCTGGATTATCACTTCCGCCACAGTGCCTTGCCCGCCCCCGGCGGTGAACGCGAATTGGGTACCCTGATTTCGCGCTTGCATTCGCACCCTTTGGATTTCCGTAAGCCGCTTTGGGAAATGCACCTGATTGAAGGTCTGTACGGCAATCGTTTTGCCTTGTACACGAAAATGCATCACTCCCTCATGGATGGTGTGGGTGGCATGCGTTTGATGGAACGCATTTTTGGCAAGTCGGCCAAAGAAAGCATGAACCTGCCCGCCCCTTGGTCTGTCGGTACGATCAGCCGAAAGAAAAAGAACTCTGAGCCCCAGCATTTTGCAGACCAGGCGCGTGAAGCCTGGGAAGCGGCCAAGTTGAGCGGCCAGTCTCTGCCTGCCGCGGGTCGTGCACTTATGGACTTGATGCGTGAGGCTGTCAAGCCAACCGACCCAGCTTTGGCCACGCCTTTTTCCGGCCCCAAGTCGATTGTGAACAAACGCGTGGGTGGCGCGCGCCGACTGGCTACTCAAACTTATCCGCTGGAACGAGTTCGTGCCGTGGCCGAGGCAGCCAAGGTGAGTGTGAATGATATTTTTCTGGCGATTTGCTCAAGTTCGATTCGTCGTTATTTGCTGGAGCGCGATGCGTTGCCGTCAGAATCGTTGACAGCGGGTTTGCCGGTGTCTGTTCGCCCGGCTGATGATCTGGATGGTGGCAATGCGATCAGCTTTATCATCGCCAACCTGTACACAACCGAAGCCGATCCTCTGACGCGTTTGAAAGAAATTCGACGTTCGACGCAGTTGGCCAAAGCCAATTTGCAGGCCATGCCCAAAGAGGCGATCAACAACTACACCATCATGTTGATGGCGCCAATGATGTTGCAATTGGTGTCAGGCTTAGGTGGCTTGACGCGTCCAATTTTCAACACAGTGATATCGAACGTCCCTGGCCCATCACGTGATTTGTATTTCTCGGGTTGCCGCTTGGAGCAGTTCTACCCAATCTCCCTGATTCCGCATGGGCAGGCTTTGAATATCACGGTGGTGAGTTATTCAGGCCAGTTCAATGTGGCGTTTACAGGTGATCACGACGCCTTGCCTTCCATGCAGCGTTTGTCGGTTTACACCGGTGAGGCCCTTGAAGAACTTGAAGCGGCCTTGGGTGTGAAGTGGGCGAGCAAACCTGTTGTGAAACCTGTCACGGAGAAGCGCCCGGTAGCGGCGAAGAAGCCTGCTGTGCGAAAGCCAGCCACGGCCAAGGTGGGGGCGGGTAAGCCGGTGAAGGCGCCTGAGGATTGATTGTAGGCAATCAGCGCGGGTTTAATGCCCACTCAGCATTGGTCTCGCCCACTCAGCGCGAATCCCAATCGCTGATTAAGACAAAGCCCAATCAGCGCAAATCCCAATCGCCAGCCGAAAACCTGTTGATCCCTTTTTGATATCACACTGACTCAATCCGCTCGACAAAACTGAAGGTCGATCGGATTGTCAGCCTTTGGCTGAACGTGGCGTGTGAATTCAAACGGGCAGGTTTTCTTGAAGGCATGGCGGTCGGGACACCGCTGCTGATTGGGCTGCAACTCAGCCGGTGAGCAATCCCAGGCCGGTGAATGATCACGCACCCGCGCACTTTTCAAGAGATTTGGAGATTCGCTGGCGTTGCCTGCACAGCCAACTCGGCAGTGGGTTTGCCTGTTCCGCACATTCAAGAAAACCGCCCCGTTTGAACCAAGGCTTCAATGCTCGCCCAATGGCGACACCCAAGACCCGACCATCAGTTTTGTCGGGCTTGGGTGAATTGAATGCCTTGCTTCAAAAAGGGGTTAAGCGGTTTTCTGTGCGGAATCGGGCAACCCCGCGGAGTTGGCGATAAAGAAGGCAACCCCGTCGAGGTGGCTACAGCAACCGCGAAGTAGTCCCGCCGAAATTGCTATAGCAGGTCACCCTGATGCAAATTCGCGGCATGTGTGCCCGCCAAACTGGCCGGTGCGGTCAAGCCAAAATGTGCATAAGTGTTCAAGGTGGCAATACGCCCACGGGGTGTGCGTTGAATGTAGCCTTGTTGAATCAGGTAGGGCTCCAGCACATCTTCGATGGTGTCTTTTTCTTCGCCAATGGCCGCAGCCACACTTTCCAGTCCAACCGGCCCACCACCAAACTTGTGGATGATGGTTTCCAGCAATCTGCGGTCCATGGGGTCAAGGCCCACCTTGTCCACATCAAGCATGGTCAGTGCGGCATCGGCCACTTCAGCAGTAATGATGCCATCCGCTTTCACCTGTGCATAATCGCGAACACGGCGCAGCAAGCGGTTGGCAATGCGGGGCGTACCTCGAGAACGGCGTGCAATTTCGAGACAGCCTGAGGCTTCCGCGGGGGTGTCCAGCAAATTGGCTGAACGTGCCACAATCCGCGAGAGTTCCTCGGGTGTGTAAAACTCAAGCCGGGACACAATGCCAAACCGGTCGCGCAGCGGGTTGGTCAACATACCGGCGCGGGTGGTGGCCCCAACCAGCGTGAACGGTTGCAAATCAAGTTTCACGCTTCGAGCGGCTGGCCCTTCGCCAATCATGATGTCGATTTGATAGTCTTCAAGCGCGGGGTACAGAATTTCTTCAACCACGGGCGAAAGCCTGTGAATTTCATCGATGAACAACACGTCATTGGCTTCGAGGTTGGTCAGTAACGCTGCCAAATCACCGGGGCGTTCAAGCACTGGGCCTGATGTTTGGCGCAGGTTCACACCCATTTCACGGGCCAGAATATGCGCCAAAGTGGTTTTGCCCAAGCCGGGAGGGCCGAACAAAAGCACATGGTCTAGTGCTTCGTTGCGTGCGCGTGCCGCGGCAATAAAAATATCGAGTTGATCGCGGATTTTTTGTTGCCCTACATACTCATCCAAATGCTTTGGGCGCAACGCACGTTCAAATGCTTCTTCAGCGGGCGTTGTTTTGGTTGGGCTTATGAGGCGATCGGGTTCAATCATTGTGGACTTTCTCGGTTAGCCTTTCGACAAATTGCGCAGCGCCAGTTTTAGGCCATCGGTGACACTGGTGCCCTCAGGCAGACCTTTGCAGGCCAGCGCTGCTTCTTTGTCAGAATAACCCAAGGCGCACAGGGCCTGAACGATTTCACTTTGATTTCCAATCGGCAAGGGCATGCCTTCTGCAATATTGGCCGTGCCACCCAACGCCACAATTTGACCTTTCAGTTCAAGCAACAAGCGCTCAGCGGTTTTTTTACCTATGCCAGGAATTTTCACCAAGCGGGCTGTTTCCTGGCTTTGTACTGCCAGTAAAAAATCGTTGGTGGAAATGGACGACAAAATGGCCAAAGCTGTACGCGGCCCGATGCCTGACACTTTAATCAGGGTTTTGAACAAGTTTTTTTCGGCAATGTTTTGAAAGCCGTACAAGGTGTGCGCGTCTTCGCGCACCACAAGGTGAGTCAGCAGGGTACAACTGCCGTTGATTTCAGGCAGATTGAACAGCGTGCTCATGGGCACCTGTAGTTCGTAGCCAACGCCTTGCACGTCGAGCAAAATCCATGGGGCGTTTTTTTCCAGCAAAGTGCCTTTCAGGCGACCAATCATTGCAGTTTCTCCACACTGTTCATAATCACAGTAAACTGAATTTGATTATACGCCAAGCGAATTCATTTCCAGCTGGTGCGGCCCTTTCGGGTGCGGGTTTTGAAAATACTGGTGGGCAAGTCTTTGGCGGCCAGTGCACCCAGCAGTTTGCTGCTTTGTGCATGGGTTAGTGCGGCTGCCAAGGCATCGGCCGCATCAGCCGACGGGTGGGCAGGCAGTTTCAGCAAACGCTTCACCATTTCCTGCACCTGTTCTTTGTTGGCTTTGCCGTGCCCCACAATCGCCTGTTTAATTTGAAGCGCAGTGTATTCAGTCACTGCCAAACCGCTGTGGGTGAGTGCGGTAAGTACCGCGCCGCGGGCTTGCCCCAGCAGCAGTGTAGATTGCGGGTTCACGTTCACAAACACTTTTTCAACCACGGCAACTTGGGGCTTGTACAGCTCAGCCAGTTCGCAAAGCCCTGTGAACAGGGTGTGTAAACGGTCGGGCAGGGAGGCGTCGGAGTTGGAACGGATCACACCACTGGCCACATAAATTTGCTGGCTCTCGATGATGTCGACCACGCCGTAACCGGTGATGCGCAGGCCTGGATCTATGCCAAGTATGCGCATCACGGCAGGGTAAGTGTGGTGTTGAAATTAATGGCGGAAATGGCGCACACCAGTCAGCACCATTACGATGTCACGCTCATTGGCCGCTGCGATCACTTCTTCATCGCGCATGGATCCACCGGGCTGAATGACGCAGCTTGCGCCTGCATCGACCACCACATCCAAACCATCGCGGAAAGGGAAGAATGCGTCGGACGCAACCGCGCTGTCGGCCAGTGTAAGCCCGGCGTTTTGTGCTTTGATTGAGGCAATGCGTGCGGAATCTACGCGGCTCATTTGGCCCGCGCCTACGCCCATGGTCATGCCGTCTTTGCAGAACACAATCGCGTTGCTTTTTACGAACTTGGCGCAGCGCCAGGCGAACATCAAATCAGCCCATTGCTGATCAGACGGTTGGCGTTTGCTGACCACTTTAATTTCACTTTGCTGCACATTGCGCTCGTCGGGGCTTTGAACCAGCAGGCCTCCACCCACGCGTTTGTAATCAAACTTGTGCATGCCCGCTTCCACGGGGATTTCCAGCAAGCGAACGTTTTGTTTGGCGAAAAATACTGCGCGTGCGGCTTCATCAAACGACGGTGCAATGACCACCTCTACAAACTGTTTCGCAACGGCCTGCGCAGTGGCTTCATCGACTGGTCGGTTGAATGCGATGATGCCGCCGAAGGCAGAAGTGGGGTCTGTTTTGAAAGCCTTGTGGTACGCATTCAAGGTGCCTTCGGCCACAGCCACGCCACACGGATTGGCGTGTTTGATAATGACACAGGCGGGGGCGTCGAATGTTTTGACGCATTCCCAGGCTGCATCGGAATCAGCAATGTTGTTGAAGCTCAATTCCTTGCCCTGCAACTGGCGGTAGTTGGCCAGCAAGCCAACGGGTGCTTTCGCTTCACGGTAGAACGCCGCACTTTGGTGTGGGTTTTCCCCGTAGCGCATGTCTTGCACTTTGTGGAATTGCATGGAGAGTACTTCGGGGTATTCGATGCGCGCTGGTGTGTCTTCCAAAGCACCTTCAGTGCCTTCAAGGCTGGTCAGGAATGCGGCAATAGCACCATCATAACGGGCAGTGTGGGCGTAAGCTTTGGCAGCCAGGCCACTGCGCGTTTTCAGAGTGGTTGCGCCATCGTTGCTTTTGATTTCATCGATCACTTTGCCGTAATCGGCGGGGTCAACGATGATGGTGACTCCAGTGTAGTTTTTCGCAGAAGCACGCACCATGGCGGGGCCGCCAATGTCGATGTTTTCAATCGCATCTTCCAGCAACACATTGTCGCCGGCAGTTGCTTTGTCGAAGGGGTACAGGTTCACTGCCACCAAATCGATTGCGCCAATGCCGTGTTCTTGCATGGCGTCGAGGTGGCTTTGTAAATCGCGACGCGCAAGAATGCCGCCGTGAATTTTCGGGTGCAGGGTTTTTACACGACCATCCATAATTTCAGGAAAGCCCGTGTGGCTACTGACTTCTTTCACGACAAGGCCTTTTTCAGCCAGCAGTTTGGCAGTGCCACCCGTGGACAATATTTCTACGCCACGATCGGCCAGCGCTTTGGCCAATTCAAGGATGCCGGTTTTGTCGGACACGCTCAGCAGCGCACGTTTGATGGTTGGATTTGATGTCATGGTTTCAGAGGCCGTTTTTTAGGCGGCCGGTAAAAAATTAAAAATCAGATGAGGCCGTGCTGCTGCAGTTTTTTGCGCAGTGTGTTGCGGTTGATGCCCAGCATTTGGCTTGCGATTGTTTGGTTCATGTTGGCTTTCTCCATGACCACTTCAAGCATGGGCCGCTCCACGGCAGACAACACCATGTCGTAAACCGACTTGGCACATTCACCTTCAAGATCATCAAAGAACTTGTCCAGGTTGCTGCGTATGCACTCTGAAATGGTGATGGGACTTAGATCACTGTCATTGGGTTTCATGCTGCCAATCTTCTTTTTGGTGTTGGTTGGAGTGAATCGTTTGCAGCGGCGAAGTACTGCTGACCGCTTGATAACCAGTTCAGAAAAAAGTCATCAACAATGCGCAATTGTTCGCTGGTGGTTTGTGCCAACATCAGTTGGTCAACCACGGTGTTGTTTTTTCCGGCTGGGCCGCAAAGATACCATTGCAAATGCTTTCGGGCAGTGAGCATGCCCGTTTTCTCTCCATAAAATTCATGGTGATCACGCAGGTGATGCATCATGACTTCATGGGCTTCTTCCAGAGTGGGTGGATTGATGTGTTCACCCGTTTTCAGGTAATGCAGTACTTCTCTAAAAATCCAGGGGTTGCCTTGTGCGGCCCGGCCAATCATCAGGCCATCTGCGCCGGTGTAATCCAGCACATGTTTTGCTTTCTCGGGGCTGGTGATGTCGCCGTTCGCGATCACTGGAATGCTGACCGCCTGCTTCACTGCCTTGATGGTGTCGTACTCTGCGTCGCCGGTGTAACCGCAGGCGCGAGTGCGGCCATGAAGGGTTAAAAGCGATACGCCAATCGATTCAGCCATTTGCGCAATGTGAATTGCATTCTTGTGTTCGGGTGACCAGCCTGTGCGGTATTTCAGGGTCAGTGGCACGCCGCGTTGTTCGCATTCCGCATGCACAGCTTTCAAAATTTGCTCGACCAGACTTTCGTTTTGCAGCAATGCAGAACCGGCCGCAACCGCACACACTTTTTTTGCGGGGCAGCCCATGTTGATGTCAATGATTTGTGCGCCGCGTTCAATGTTGTAGGCGGCTGCATGCGCCATCATTTCCGGGTCGGCCCCTGCAATTTGAACTGCGATGGGTTTGGTTTCACCGTAGTGGTTCAGCCTGCGTGTGCTTTTGTCAGTTTTCCACAAAGCAGGGTTACTCGCGGCCATTTCCGACACAGCATGCCCCGCGCCCAGTTTTTTGCACAACTGGCGGAAGGGGCGATCTGTCACGCCTGCCATTGGGGCAAGGAACAGATTATTTGGAAGTGTTAAATGGGCGATGCGCACGTTGCACAAAATTTAAGCAAATTTCGAGCAGCCCATTGTAACGGGCAGGGCGATTTTATTCGACCCTAAAACTGGAAAAAAATGGAAATTTTTTACTTGACTTCTGTTTGTCAAAGTGGTCCGCAAGGCCTTGCCTGTGCTCGCAGGCAGGGGACCTGTTTACGTACCGTGTGGCTTAGCTTGTAGTCTGAATCAATTCGATTTTGTAGCCATCGGGATCTGTTACAAATGCGATTATGGTGCTGCCGCCTTTCACTGGACCAGCGGCGCGAGTGACATTGCCACCGGCTGCCAAAATGCGATCGCATTGTGTATAAGCATCTTCTACTGCGATTGCAATGTGTCCGTATGCCGTGCCCAGATCGTAGCTGTCAACGCCGTGGTTGTAGGTCAGTTCAAGCACAGCGCCTTCCTGCTCACTGCCATATCCGACAAAGGCCAGTGAGTAACCTTGATCTGCACGCTCAGTGGTTCGAATCACTTTCATGCCCATGACCTTGGTGTAAAAATCGATGGACCGTTGAAGGTCGCCAACGCGCAGCATGGTGTGAAGAATTCTCATAGTACAGGTACCTCGGCAGGATTCATTTTTGACAGGGTTTTGTGCGGCGTTTGGTAATCGGGCATCAGGCTTTCAACCACGGCCCAAAAGCGCGCACTGTGATTCATTTCAACAAGGTGTGCCAACTCGTGTGCAATCACGTACTCAATCAGTTGCGGCGGGTAGTGAACCAAGCGCCAGTTCAGGCGAACCTCGCGCTGGCTGTTGCAGCTGCCCCAACGTGAACTTGGGCTACTCAAGTGAATCGAAAAGTTAGGCAAACGCTGCGCTGCGGGCTGTCGCTCAAGCAACTTGCTGGCCATGTGTGTAAACACTTCCTTGGCGTGGGCCTTCAATACTTTTTCAATGGCTTTGTTGCGTTGCGCAGAACTTTCACAGGCAGGCAAAGCAATGCTTTTTGTCCAAGGGTTCAACAGTGCCTTGCTTCGCGGTGGCAGGGTTTCCAGATGGTAGGCTTCGCCTCGAACTGGAATTGGTTTGCCTTCATCCAGAAGGCTGGACAGGGAAATGGTTTGTCGGCTGCGTGTTTCCCATTGTTTCAGGCGCTGCTCAATCCATGACGATTTGCCCGCAATAATCGAGTTCAGTTCGGTAATTGAAAGGCGCAAGGGTGCAGAAATTTGCAAACCTTGATCACCAATCAAAAACCCGACTGACCGGCGTTTACTGCGCTTTAGGATATAGCTGCACAGCCCCCACGGCAGTTCAATGCTGCGAACTTCAGTGGGGTGAGGTGCTGCCGTAAGTTGCATGAATTAGCTGTCGCCTTTGCCCACCAAAGGGGTTTCGGCGCTGGTGTAGCGGTGCGGGCTGATCTTGTGCATTTCACCCTCAATCCAGTCTTCAACCACTTTCATCAGGCTTTCTGCATCATGGCCCTCGGGGGATATGGGTGGACCAAAACGCAAGGTGACTGTTCCTGCTTTTTTGAAAAATCCCTTGCGTTTCCAGTATTCACCCGCATCGTGAGCCACGGGTACCACCGGTGTGCCGGTGGCAACCGCCAGCCTGGTGCCGCCAGTTTTGTAGCGGCGCTTGTAGCCCACAGGCACGCGGGTGCCCTCGGGGAAAAACATCATCCAGGCGCCTTCTTTCATGCGCTTGCCGGCCATGGTTTTTACCTGTTCGAATGCTTCAACACCATTTTTTCGGTCGATTGGGACCATGCGCAGCACCCACAACGCCCAGCCGAAGAATGGCACATACTGCAATTCTTTTTTGTACACCAGGCAGAGCTGGCGCGGTAACAGGTTTGCGGGAATACCAAATGTTTCCCAAGCTGACTGGTGCTTGGCCAGGATGATGGCGCCTGTGTTGGGCAGGTGCTCCATGCCTTCAATGTTGTACTGGATATTGCACAACAATCGCAACATTTTGATGTTCAGTGCATTCCACCAGCAGGCAAACACATACCTGTTGCGGATGGAAATGAAGGGAGAGACCAAGAGCAACAGCGTTGCGTGAATGGGTGTGTACACCACCACGTAGACAAAAAACAGGATAGAACCAATGAAGGATCTCACCACGGGCCTCCGAACGAGTTTTAGTTGTTATCGATTGTTTGCGAAAGGGTCGTCGGGTACCAAATGTTCGGCGACTGCAGTCAGATTGTCGAACACCAAAGTACCTTTGGGCAATTCGTCTTTGCTTTTTTCCAGTGTTTTTTTGCCTTTGCCGGTTTTAACCAGGAATGTGTTGCAACCCATGCTTGCACCTGCTTGCAGGTCCCTGAGTGAGTCGCCCACGCAGGGCACACCCTCAAGGTTAAAGCCGGTGCGTGCCTGAATTTCTTGGAACAGACCTAGTTTGGGTTTGCGACAATTGCATTTGTCGTCCGGCCCGTGGGGGCAAAAGAAAATTCCTTCAATGTGCCCGCCAGCAACGCCAGCCAGTTCATGCATTTTTTTGTGCATGGCTGAAAGCGTTTCAAGATCAAACATGCCGCGCGATATTCCACTTTGATTGGTGGCGACGACCACGCGAAATCCGCCACGGTTCAAGCGAGCAATCGCTTCCATGCTGCCGGGAATGGGAATCCATTCATCCACGGACTTGATGTACTCGTCCGAGTCTTCATTGATGACGCCATCCCGATCCAGCACGATAAGTTTCATGAACTGTCCTTGCTCTGTGTTCTGACTTTAAGCGGCCAATTGTGAAATATCGGCCACGCGGTTCATCAAGCCATGCATGTGTTTCAACAATGCCAAGCGATTATTCTTCAGCGCTTCGTTGTTGTCCATGACCATGACGTTTTCAAAGAAGGCGTCTACATTGGCTTTCAGTGGGGCCAATACCAACAGGGCCTGTTGATAATCACCCTGTTCGAACGCCCGGGTGGCATGTGGCTCCACTTCTTTGACTTGCGCAGCCAGCGC
Source organism: Limnobacter sp. UBA3528 (assembly GCF_002377005.1). NCBI lineage: Bacteria > Pseudomonadati > Pseudomonadota > Betaproteobacteria > Burkholderiales > Burkholderiaceae > Limnobacter > Limnobacter sp. UBA3528. The sequence continues at coordinate 95,624 of NZ_DFOZ01000019.1, forward strand.
CTTTTCAGCGTCTACCTGTAACAGGCTGGCATCCACGTCAGAAGAATCCACTTCGGTCTTTTTCAGTATGTTGGTGATGCGCTTGTTGGCCGCTGCCAGGGCTTGCGATTCAGGCAATTGCGAGAATGCGCGCACGGCCTCGAGACGTTTGGGCAGGTCGGCGAACTGGCTCGGGTTTTGACTGAGTACTGATTCAACTTCTGCGGTGGTGTAGCCTTGGTCTTTCAGGTATCCGCGCAAGCGGTCTTGGATAAAGCCGGCAAGGCCCTCTACGCTTTGCTTGAAATCAGGGAATGCGGAGAACAGGCTGCTGGCTTTGTTCAATGCGTCGATCAAATCCAGCTTCAGGTTTTTCTCAATCACCATGCGGATCACACCCAGGGCGTGGCGGCGCAAGGCAAACGGGTCTTTGTCGCCAGTGGGAATCAGCCCGATGCCATAAATACCTACCATGGTTTCAAGCTTGTCGGCCAATGCTGCCGCCAAGCCAACTGGGTTGCGTGGCAGTTGGTCACCGGCAAAACGGGGGCTGTAATGGTCTGCAATCGCCTGTGCCACATTCGCATGTTCGCCGTCGTAGTGCGCGTAGTGCTCGCCCATATTGCCTTGAAGCTCGGGGAATTCACCCACCATGTCGGTAAGCAGGTCAGCCTTGCAAAGCAGGGCAGCGCGTTTGGCCAGTTCAACATCGGCACCACACAGGGGTGCCAAGGCAGCGGCGAGCTCAACCAAACGACCGTTGCGGTCTTTCTGGGTGCCCAGTTTGTTGTGGTACACCACATTGGCCAGGCCGGGCAGGCGGCTTTCCAGGGTTTTTTTGCGGTCTTGATCGAAGAAGAATTTGGCATCCGCCAGGCGCGCGCGCAACACGCGTTCATTGCCAGTTGTGATCAACTGCGGGGTCGATGTAAGCAGGTTTGAAACCAGCAAGAAGCGGTTTTTCATCTTGCCGTTTTGATCGGTGATCGCGAAATACTTCTGGTTGGCCTGCATGGTCAAAATCAGGCACTCTTGCGGCACTTCGAGAAATTCTTTTTCGAAGCCGGCTTCGTACACCACTGGCCATTCAACCAGTGCACACACTTCGTCGATCAAATCTTCGGGTTGTACCACCTTGTCGCCAGCCGCTTGTTCAGCCAGTGATTTCACAATGGCTGCTTTGCGTTTCGCGAAACTGGCGATGACTTTGCCTTCGGTTTCAAGTTGTGTCTCGTAGCTGTCGGCGCTGGCAATGTTCAGTACACCCTGGCTCAGGAAGCGGTGGCCCAGTGTAATTCGGTCACTCTCCAGTCCCAATACCTGCGCGGGTACTACCTTGTCACCGTGCAGGCAAACCAGGCGGTGGGCGGGGCGCACAAAATGCACCGTGCTGCCATCTGGGCGCTGGTAACTCATCACCTTGGGAATGGGTAGTTTGGTGGTGGCAGTATCCAGGGCTTTGGTCAGCGAATCTTCAAGCGCCTTGCCTGCCTGGGTGCGCGAAATGTGCAGCACATCCTGTTTGCCATCGCTGATGGTTTCCAGTTGATCCACAGCAATGGCGCCCAGTCCCAGTGAATCCAGTTTTTTCTGCAAGGGTGGGGTGGGCTGTCCGTTGGCATCCAGACCAATTTTTACAGGCAGAAGGCGTTCCTGAATTTTTTTCTCAGGGCTGACCGCAGCCACGTTGGTGATGCGGCATGCCAGTCGGCGTGGGCTGGCAAAAGCTTCCACCACGCTGTTGTCCGCGAGGTGGCCTTCATCGCGCAGTGTTTTGCTCAGCAGCTCGGCGAACGCGTTGCCCAGTGTTTGTAACGCTTTGGGTGGGAGCTCTTCGGTGAACAGCTCTACCAGTAATGTTGAATTCATGTGTATCAAGCGGCTTGTGAGTTGGGGGTGTTGCACATGGGAAAGCCCAGCTTCTCGCGGGAATCGAAATAGGCCTGTGCCACTGCACGCGACAAATTGCGGATTCGGCCGATGTAAGCCGCACGCTCTGTCACGGAAATGGCACCACGGGCATCCAGCAGGTTGAACGTGTGTGCAGCTTTCAGAATCATTTCGTACGCGGGCAAGGCCAGGCCAACTTCGATCAAATGTTTGGCCTCTGTTTCGTACTCGCCAAAATGGCGGAACAACATGTCTGCATTGCTGTGTTCAAAGTTGTAAGTGGATTGCTCCACTTCGTTTTGGTGGAATACATCGCCGTAGGTGAGCACTTTCTTGACGCCTTTTTCTTCGCGCTCGGTCCATACCAAATCGTAAACATTTTCCTTGCCTTGCAGGTACATGGTCAGGCGTTCAATGCCATAGGTGATTTCGCCCAAAATTGGCGAACAGTCCAGGCCGCCCACTTGCTGAAAGTAAGTGAACTGGGTCACTTCCATGCCATTCAACCACACTTCCCAGCCCAAACCCCAGGCACCCAGGGTTGGGTTTTCCCAGTTGTCTTCCACAAACCGAATGTCGTTTTGTTGGGTGTCAATGCCAAGGGCTTCCAGACTGCCCAGGTACAGGTCAATGATGTTTTCTGGCGATGGCTTCAACACAACCTGAAACTGGTAGTAGTGCTGCATGCGGTTGGGGTTTTCACCGTAGCGGCCGTCTTTGGGACGGCGCGAGGGCTGAACGTAGGCGGCATTCCAGGGTTCAGGGCCCAAGGCGCGCAAAAAAGTGGCGGTGTGGCTGGTGCCAGCGCCCACTTCCATGTCGAAGGGTTGCAACAGGGCGCAACCTTGTTGGTCCCAATAGTTTTGCAGGGTCAGAATGGCCTGTTGAAACGTCAGCGGTTTCTTTTGCATGTGCGCCTGTGTCCTTCTTGATTCAATTTTTTGGTCATTGATTGCCCCGTATTGTAATGGTTACCGGGGCTGTCGAGCTTAGAGCGTGCCAATGCACAGGTACTTCATTTCCAGGAATTCCTCAATGCCCCACACCGAGCCTTCCCGACCCAGTCCTGACTGCTTAACCCCGCCAAAAGGACCCACCTCGTTGGAGAAAACGCCCACATTGATTCCCACCATGCCGTATTCCAGTGCGCGACTTACGCGGAACGTGCGTGCCGAGTTCTCGGTATAGAAGTAGGCGGCAAGGCCGTAGGGCGTATTGTTGGCGTAATTGACGGCCTGTTCTTCGGTGTCAAACGGAAAAATGGCAGCAAGTGGCCCAAATGTTTCTTCCTGAGCCACCAGCATGCGATGGTCGGCGTTGTCGATCAGGGTTGGCTGGAAAAAACGGCCACCCAGTTCGTGAGGCTTGCCGCCATGAAGAAGTTTGGCGCCTTTGCTCAGGGCATCGTCCACATGCTTTTGAACTTTGACGACTGCCTGCTCGTCGATCATGGGGCCAATGCTGGCTTTGGTTTTCAGGCCATCGCCCACTTCCAGTTTGGCCACTTTGGCAAGCAGTTTCTCGGCAAAAGCCTGTTGCACGCTGCGTTGAACATAAATACGGTTGGTGCACACGCAGGTTTGGCCAGCATTGCGAAACTTGGAGGCCACCAAGCCTTCCACTGCCTTGTCCAGATCTGCGTCTTCAAAAACAATAAATGGCGCATGGCCGCCCAGTTCAAGGCTTAATTTCTTGATGGTTGGCGCACATTGTTGCATCAGGATGCGGCCCACCTCGGTGCTGCCGGTGAAGGTCAGTTTGCGGACCACCTCACTTTCGCACAACACTTTGCCGATCTCGACAGAACGGCTGGAGTCGCCAGTGATCACGTTCAGCACGCCCGCGGGGATACCCGCCTGGCGGGACAGTTCGGCCAGCGCCAGCGCGCTGAGCGGGGTTTGTTCTGCAGGTTTGATAACCACGGTGCAGCCCGCAGCCAGCGCAGGTGCTACTTTGCGGGTAATCATTGCGATCGGAAAATTCCAGGGTGTAATGGCAGCGCACACGCCGATACCCTGTTTAAGCACCAACAATTCGCGACCCAATTGGGGCGATTCCAGCACGCTGCCTTCAATGCGTTTGGCTTGTTCAGCAAACCACTCCACGAAGCTTGCGCCGTAAATGACCTCGCCTTTGGCCTCAGCAAGTGGTTTGCCTTGTTCCAGGGTCATCAAGAAAGCCAGGTCGTCGGCGTTGTCAATAATCAGGTCAAACCACTTGCGCAAGATCTGCGCCCGACTTTTGGCGGTGGTGTTGCGCCAGCTGCTCAGTGCTTTTTCCGCGCACAGAATTGCGTCATGGGTCAGCGCAATGGACGTATTGCCAACCTGCGCAATGGTTTGCCCGGTGGACGGATTGTCCACTTCGAAGTCGGTTTCGCATTCATGAAAGCTGCCGTAAACAAACGGATTGGTTTGCAACAGGCTGGGGTTTTTGAACTTGAATTGATGGTTCATTGTTTTGCTTTGGGTACTGCTCATGTCCGTTTCTCTCGTTGTTCAGTGTGCTTCAAGGTTTAGCAGGGCTGTCAGCTGCGCTGTACAGGCGACTGCAAATGTTTCAGTTCGCAACACGCGCTGCGAAAAATTCAGGGGCAAGGCGCCAAGTTGCGTGGCAGCATCAGTCTCTTCAGGTGACCATCCACCCTCAGGCCCTACGCAAATGATCAAAGGTTCCCCTGGGCTTGCTTGGGGCGTCCACTTTCTCAATGCCAGTTCAGCCTGCGGTGTAAACCAAAGTACATGGGCGTTGGGCCATGTGAGCGCGACGTGTTCAAGTGCAGCGGAAAGCGTTCGGACCGGTTCAACCTGGGCCATTTGCCCCCGTTCACTTTGCAGGCTTGCTGCCAACACGACCCGTTCCCAGTGGGCTTGCCGCTTGTTCGCCCGTTCCCCTTCCAGTTTAACCACGCTGCGCTGGGCTTGAACCGGGTGAAAGCCAGCTACGCCCAATTCTGTGCATTTTTCGAGTACCCAATCCATTTTGTCGCCTTCTGGCAATGCCTGAAGCACGTGCACTGGTCGATTTAGCTCGGTGTTTCGCAAGGCCAGTTGCTCGCCGACCTGAATTTGAGCCAGTTTTTTCGACGCATAGTGAATTGTGGCGTGGTACTCACAGCCCTTTCCGTTCCATACGCGCAGCGCCTCTCCTTCTCGCAGGCGCAAAACCCGGGAGGCGTAGTGCATCAAGTCGTCTGACAGATCAAGCACTTGGCCCACGCTATTGCAGTGTTCTAGCAAGAAGCGTGGTAAGCGCTTGCCTTTGTCGTGTTTCATGTTTCCCTGTCTTTATTCAATGGTTTGTCCGCGAAGGGGCGCTTTATTGGAATAGCTTTGATAAAATTCATTTTTTTCCAACTTTGCCACAGGCATAACCCTCAATCCCCATACCTATGTCCTCTTCGTCAAAGAACATGGCCAACGCGATTCGCGCGCTCGCCATGGATGCAGTTCAAGCCGCCAAATCCGGGCACCCTGGCATGCCAATGGGCATGGCCGAAATCGCTGTGGCCTTGTGGGCCCGTCACTTGAAGCACAATCCTCAGAACCCGTTGTGGGCTGATCGTGATCGCTTCGTGTTGTCCAACGGTCACGGTTCCATGCTGATTTACGCGCTGCTGCACCTGACCGGCTATGACCTGCCGATTGAGGAACTGAAAAATTTCCGTCAGCTGCATTCTAAAACACCAGGCCACCCTGAGGTTGACATTACCCCCGGAGTTGAAACCACCACCGGCCCATTGGGGCAGGGTATTGCGAACGCGGTTGGTTTGGCTTTGGCCGAGAAGCTGTTGGCTGCTGAATTCAATGAAGCGGGTTTCCCTGTCGTTGACCACAACACCTACGTGTTCCTGGGCGATGGTTGCCTGATGGAAGGTATTTCTCACGAGGCCTGTTCGCTGGCCGGTACCTTGGGCCTGTCCAAGCTCATCGTGATGTATGACGACAATGGCATTTCCATTGACGGTGAAGTAGAGCACTGGTTTGCCGACAACACGCCCAAGCGTTTTGAAGCCTACGGCTGGAACGTGATTCCGAATGTGAACGGCCATGATGTAGACGCCGTGGATGCCGCAATTGCCCAAGCCAAACAAAACGCTGCCTTGGACAAGGGCCCAACCCTGATTTGCTGCAAAACAAATATTGGTGAAGGTTCGCCCAATTTGGCTGGCACTGACAAAGTGCATGGCGCCCCACTGGGCGAGGCTGAAATTGCCGCTACCCGTGCCGCCATTGGCTGGGAGCATGCGCCTTTCGAGATTCCCGCCGAGGTTTACAACGCCTGGGACGCGCAGGTTGAAGGCGCTGCACGCCAGTCGGCCTGGGACAAACTATTTGAGGCTTACAGCGCCAAATTTCCGGCCAAGGCCGCAGAGTTCAAGCGCCGGATGGCGGGTGATTTGCCTGCCCAGTTTGAACAGACTGCTGCCCGTTTGCTGGCTGAAGTGGCCGCCAAGGGTGAAACAATTGCCACCCGCAAAGCCAGCCAAAATGCAATTACGCTGTTGGCTGCTGAATTGCCTGAATTGCTGGGCGGCTCTGCTGACCTCACTGGTTCTAATCTGACCAACTGGCCCAAATGCGTGGCTGTTCGCCGCAACAAGGAAGGCTTCACAGCCGGTAACCACATTAATTGGGGTGTACGAGAGTTCGGCATGAGCGCCGCCCTGAACGGTGTGGCCCTTCATGGCGGTTACATTCCTTTTGGCGCTACTTTCCTGACCTTCTCGGATTACAGCCGCAATGCGCTGCGCATGGCTGCATTGATGAAGAAGCGCAATATTTTTGTGTTTACCCACGACTCAATCGGTTTGGGTGAAGACGGCCCCACTCACCAGCCAGTTGAGCATGCTGCAACCTTGCGTTTGCTGCCGAACATGGACGTGTGGCGTCCCGCTGATTCAGTTGAATCCATGGCTGCCTGGAATAGTGCGGTCATGCGCAAAGACGGCCCCAGCAGCTTGTTGTTTAGCCGCCAAAACCTGCCATTCCTGGCGCGCTCTGAATCGGTATTGAACTCGATCGCCAAAGGTGGTTATGTATTGGTCGATGCAGCCGACGCCAAGGTCACCTTGATTGCCACAGGTTCGGAAATCGAAATCGCCATGAATACGCAGAAAGCTTTGGCTGAGAAAGGTATCACAGCGCGTGTGGTGTCCATGCCTTCAACCAATGTATTTGATCGTCAAGCAGCAGCCTACAAGGCCGAAGTGCTTGGAACAGCCCCAATCGCAGTCATCGAAGCGGGTATGACCGACAGCTGGTACAAGTACATTGCGCAGGCTGGGGTGAAAGGCACGGTGCTGGGTATGAGCACGTTTGGTGAATCAGCACCAGCAGGCGCCTTGTTCAAGCACTTCGGGCTGACCACCGAGAAATTCACCGAGGCCGCATTGGCTTTGGTACAGAAATAACTGATTTACTTTCAAGGAGATTTGTCATGACCATTCGCGTAGCGATTAACGGCTATGGCCGCATCGGCCGAAACGTACTGCGTGCCCACTATGAAGGTGGTAAAAAACACGACATTCAAATCGTGGCGATCAATGATTTGGGTGACCCCAAAACCAACGCCCACCTGACCCAGTACGACACAGCCCACGGCCGTTTCCCCGGTACCGTGAGCGTGGATGGCGATTACATGGTTGTGAATGGCGACAAAATCAAGGTTCTGGCCAACCGCAACCCAGCCGAACTGCCCTGGGGTGAGTTGGGTGTGGACGTGGTGATGGAATGCACCGGTTTTTTCACCTCTAAGGAAAAAGCATCTGCCCACCTGAAAGGCGGTGCCAAGAAAGTGATTATTTCCGCGCCTGGCGGTAAAGACGTTGACGCCACAGTCGTATTTGGTGTTAACCACAATGTATTGAAAAGCACCGACACCGTGATTTCCAATGCCTCTTGCACCACCAACTGTTTGGCCCCATTGGTCAAGCCATTGAACGATGCGATTGGTCTGGAAACAGGCTTGATGACCACCATTCATGCCTACACCAACGATCAGGTGTTGACCGATGTTTACCATGAAGACCTGCGCCGCGCGCGCTCTGCCACCATGAGCATGATCCCCACCAAAACCGGTGCGGCCGCTGCGGTTGGTTTGGTATTGCCGGAATTGAACGGCAAGCTTGATGGTTACGCAGTTCGCGTGCCCACCATCAATGTGTCCATGGTTGATTTGTCGTTCATTGCCAAGCGCGACACCACCGTTGAAGAAGTGAACAGCATTTTGAAGGCTGCGGCAGAAGGCCCGTTGAAGGGCGTGTTGGAGTACAACGAGGCACCGTTGGTGTCCATCGACTTCAACCACAACCCGGCTTCCAGCGCATTTGATGCCACCTTGACCAAAGTCAGCGGCAAGCTGGTGAAGGTATCCAGCTGGTATGACAACGAGTGGGGCTTCTCCAACCGCATGTTGGACACCACAGTTGCGCTGATGAACGCCAAGTAATTTCCAAGCGTTTAGTGAATTAAAAAACCGGGCCTTGAGTCCGGTTTTTTTTCGCCTTGTATTCCTCAAAAAAACCTCCCCCTTTTGTGGGTCTCCCTACCCCTATTGGTCATGCGAAAAGCCTTGTTTCATGCCGTTAAAGCGGTATTCGTCGGGCTTCGGCGAGGTGGCTGAGAAGTAGGCTCCGTTCTGCTTTCTATTCAACAAATTGATTGCACACCTCGCTGGGTAACCTGAACCCATTGTGATAAGCGAGTACTGCCATGTTGACCTTCCGACCCAAAAAGCAAAAACTGACGCCTCTGCGTGTGCTGGTCACCAGCGTTTTGTTCATGCTTTGGATTGTATTGATTGCACCTGCCCATGCTCAAAGTGGCGGTGCTCAATTCATCGTCAAATTGAAGAACTCGGTTGAGTTGAGCAACGCTCCGTCCCTGCGTCGCCTTGAAAAAGAAGGTGAGTTTCTTGCTGATGTCATGGCGAGAAACAATGTGGATGCGACTTGGTTGCGTGCGGGTTCGGTGGGTACTCATGTGATGCGTTGGGGCAGCAGCGTGCGTGCAGGTGATCAGCAATCCATGCTGAACCGGCTGGTCAGTGATCCCGAAGTTGAATTTGCCATTGAAGATCGTCCAGTGCGCGCCTTTGCAACGCCCAATGATCCAACCTTTGCCAACCAGTGGGCCCTTCGTTCAACGTTCAACACAGCGGGTGCCAAGTTTGATCAGGCTTGGGATATCGTACGAGGTAGTGCGGATGTGGTGGTGGCTGTGCTGGACACAGGTGTGGTTTTCGAAACCCCGGATTTGATGGGGCGATTGCTCAGTGGTTACGACTTTGTCTCTGACGTACCCACGGCCAATGACGGCAACGGTCGCGATGCCAATGCAGCAGACCCCGGTAACTGGATCAGCAGTGCTGATGCGCAAACCTCGGCATTCTCGGGCTGTAGTGTCAAGAATTCAAGCTGGCATGGCACTTTTGTGGCTGGTCAAATCGCTGCGAATACCCACAGCGACTCTGACGTGGCCGGAGCCGACTGGAATGTGAAGGTGTTGCCGGTTCGTGTGCTGGGAAAATGTGGTGGCTTGCTGTCAGATGTACTGGACGCCATGCTGTGGTCTGCCGGCCTTGATGTACCCGGAATTCCGCGCAATCCTAACCCAGCCGATGTAATCAACCTGAGCCTGGGGAGTCCCACTACTTGTACTTCGTTTGAGCAAACAGTGGTGGATCGGGTGAATGCAGCGGGTACTTTGGTGGTAGCTGCCGCGGGGAACAGCGGTGGTTCGGTTGACTCGCCGGCCAATTGCAACAACGTTCTTTCAGTGGGGGCTTTAGACCGCGATGGCAGCCGCGCCAGTTACAGCGCAATTGGTACGGCAGTAAGCCTGATGGCGCCTGGCGGTTTTAGCAATGGCTTGGTGGGCTTGGGCAATTCAGGTACTACCACACCGGCTTCGGCCAGTTTGGTCAGCAAAACCGGAACCTCGTTTGCTGCGCCTTTGGTGGCGGCCACGGCCGGGTTAATGCGTGCAATCAACCCTGCGCTCACCACCGCCCAATTGCGTAGCCAAATTTTGGGCAGCACTTCAGGTTTTCTAAGCCCCAGAAGCAGCACTTGCACGGCCAATCAGGGTTCAGGCAGTTGCAATTGCACCACCGCATTGTGTGGCACTGGCATGCTGGATGCCTTTGCAGCGGTATCTGCTGTGAAAGGCACGCGCCCTGTCGCTAACGCCTCCGCTTCAGCCAACGGCTTGGGCACCAGTGGATACCAGGAAAGCGCCACTGGCTTGAACCCGGTTCGCTTGCGCGGTTCGGCCAGCAGTGTGACGGCAGGGCGCAGTATCGCATCGTACTCCTGGACGCAGGTGTCGGGTGAGCAGCTAATGAGTGGCACCCAAACCTCGGCCGACGTGGACTTGCCAGCTCCAACATCAAGTTCTGACCTGGTGTTTCAGCTCACCGTAACCGATTCTGTTGGTGAGGCTCACAGCAGTTTTACCGCCCTGCGAGTCGTGGCCAGTGGTGATGATGGAAGCTCGCCCTCGTCGGTAGCCAACGCCAGCTCCGGCGGCACTACCACGCCCACCACCGACAATGGTTCTGGCTCCAGCTCGGCAGTTTCTGCAGGTGGCGGCGGCGGTGGCGGGGGTGCGACTACCTTGCCAGGTTTGTTGCTCTTCACTTTACTGGCTGGGCTGTTCAGGAAGTTGGGTTCTGCTTCAACCTCAATGACCGCCCAATCATAGCCAGTCCAAACAAAACACCACCCAAGGCACCTCCCCTGTGCGCCTCGAAAGCAATCGGGCCTCCCATCAGAGAATCGGTGGTGGGGCCTGAATTCCATTCAAGTATCAGTTTTGCAATAAGCCCGGCAGCAAGCACCCACAACGGCCAGGCAAGGGCAAGTTTGTTTTGGGTTCTGTGCAGCGCAAGCAGAAGGCAGGCTGCGAATTGAAAATGCAGGGCGCCGCTTAAACCGCAATACCATTGAACAGGCTCAAGCCAGCTTAAATAAAAAGCGAGCCACAGCAGGGAAAGTAGCTGTACCCACAGCCATTCTCTGTGGCTGCGGTGGTTCGAAAATCCCCAGGCTACAATCGCCAAACCTGCCAGGTTCAGGCTTAGGTGAACCCAGCCTAAATGGGTAAACTGAGCTACCAGAACGTAAATGAAGAATGAGTCAATTAAATCAAGCCCTTGCCGGGAAAAGTCGGGTATAAAAACTTGCCCTGCAATTGCCAATATTCCAATCACAAAGGAGTAGGCAACCCCGAGGAAAAGTGGGCTGGGGGCGTTATAATTCCGGATTGTTTCCAATAACCTTCCTTGAGAGTTGAACAGCAATGTTGCGTTTCCTGCGCCTGACCGACCAAAACGTATCCAACAAACGCGTGTTGATCCGCGTCGATTTTAACGTGCCAGTGGATGCAAATGGCAACATCACGGAAGACACCCGCATTCGTGCCTCCTTGCCGGGCATTGAATACTGTTTGAGCAACAATGCTGCTTTGCTGTTGACCAGCCATTTCGGTCGTCCTACCGAGGGTGAGTACGACGAGAAGCTGAGTTTGGCGCCTGTGGCGGCGCGCCTGGGTGAATTGTTGGGTCGCCCTGTGCGTCTGGTGAAAGACTGGGTGAATGGCGTGGACGTGAAAGCAGGTGAAGTATTGCTGCTGGAAAATTGCCGATTCAACAAAGGCGAGAAAAAGAACAACCCTGAACTGGCACAAAAAATTGCTGCGCTCTGTGACATCTATGTTAATGATGCCTTTGGTACCGCCCACCGCGCGGAGGCCACTACGCACGGCGCAGCCCAATATGCGCCAGTGGCATGTGCAGGTCCGCTTCTGGCGGCTGAGCTGGACGCCTTGGGTGCAGCACTTTCAGCACCCAAGCGCCCAATGGTGGCCATTGTGGCGGGTTCTAAGGTATCAACCAAACTGACCATTCTGAACAGCTTGGCCAACAAAGTAGACCAATTGATTGTGGGCGGCGGTATTGCCAACACATTTATGGCTGCGCTGGGTTTGCCCATCGGAAAGTCGCTGGCTGAACACGACCTGGTCAATGAGGCCAAAACAATTATCGACAACATGAAAGCCCGTGGCGCTGCCGTGCCAATTCCCAGTGATGTGGTGGTGGGCAAAGAGTTTTCCCCGACAGCTTATGCCACCAGTAAAAAGGTGGCTGATGTGGCCGCAGATGACATGATTTTCGATATTGGCCCTAACACAGCCGAGGAACTGGCTGCCATTTTGGACAAAGCAGGCACCATTGTGTGGAACGGCCCTGTGGGAGTGTTCGAGTTCGACCAGTTTGGCAAAGGCACTGAGCGCCTGGCCATGGCCATTGCAAATTCCAAGGCCTTTTCGATTGCGGGTGGCGGCGATACCTTGGCTGCGATTTCCAAGTACAACATCGGTGATCAGGTCAGTTATATTTCCACCGGTGGCGGTGCATTCCTTGAATTTCTGGAGGGTAAAACCCTGCCAGCCGTGGAAATTCTTCAACAGAGAGCGGCTTGATGGCCAACTCAGGGAGCAAATTGGTGCCCAACGTGTACGTACCCCGTCAAACCAAAATCGTGGCCACTTTGGGGCCGGCATCCACTGATCCCGCAGTTCTTGAGCGAATGATCGCCGCGGGCATGAATGTGGTGCGGGTCAACTTCTCTCATGGCACAGCCCAAGAGCACATTGACCGGGTCAAAACAGTGCGTGAAATCGCAGCCCGTTTGAAGCGAGACATCGCTGTGATGGCCGATTTACAAGGGCCTAAAATTCGAATTGGTGTGTTTGCAAATGGGTCCACCAACCTCGTCAATGGTCAGCCCTTTGTGCTGGAAGCCAAGTGTGACTCAGGCGATGATGAGCGCGTTGGGTTGGATTATCCCGAGCTGGTGAATGATGTGAAAACAGGGGACACCCTGTTGCTCGATGACGGCAAAATTGTACTTAAGGTCAAAAAAGTAACCCCTAGTCAAATCCAATGCGAAACTGAAGTGGGTGGTGTGCTTAAAAACCGAAAGGGCATCAACAAATTGGGCGGTGGCCTTTCTGCGCCTGCGCTGACATCCAAAGACATGGAGGACATTCGCACCGCGGTGGCCTTCGAGGCAGACTACATTGCGGTCAGCTTTCCAAAAAGCGGCGCAGACATGTACATGGCTCGAGAACTGACTCGCGCAGCAGGTGGCCACGCCATGATGATCGCCAAGATTGAGCGTTGCGAGGCTTTGGAGAATCTGGATGACTTGATTCGCTCTTGCGACGGTTTGATGGTGGCGCGTGGTGATTTGGCAGTTGAGATTGGTGATGCCGCTGTACCTGCAGCCCAAAAGCGCCTGATTCGCGCAGCCCGGGAAGCCAACAAGTTGACCATTACGGCCACGCAAATGATGGAAAGCATGATTGAAAGCCCTGTGCCCACTCGCGCTGAAGTGTCGGACGTGGCCAATGCAGTGCTCGATGGAACCGATGCTGTAATGTTGTCGGCCGAAACCGCTGCGGGCAAGTTTCCTGTGGAAACCATCGTGGCCATGGCCCGAGTGTGCGTTGAGGCAGAAAAGTCAGCCACCATCAGCCTGGACACTGATTTCCTGAACCGCAAATTCAAGCGTGTTGACCAGTCGATTGCCATGGCTGCTTTGTTTACTGCGCACCACCTTGAGGTGAAGGCGATTGCCGCACTGACCCAGTCCGGGTCAACAGCATTGTGGATGTCGCGGTTGAACAGTGGCGTTCCAATTTTTGCACTCACACCCGAGGAAAAAACCCGCCGTCGCTTGTCAATGTATCGCGATGTGCGCACGGTCATGATGCAGTACGAAACAGAGGACCGTGAAGTGTTGCTGGCGAAATCGGAGCAGGCTTTGCTGGATGCCAAAGTGGTTGAGTTGGGTGACTTGATCGTGATCACCATCGGTGAGCCAATTGGTAAATCGGGTGGAACCAACACCATGAAAATAGTTCGCGTTGGCGAACACATTGGCCTGCTGAATTAACCAGTTATTTGACTAATTTTATTTTTCGGAGACTTTGAAATGCCTCTCGTATCCATGCGCCAACTGCTGGACCATGCCGCTGAAAACGGCTATGGCATCCCCGCCTTCAACGTGAACAATCTGGAACAGGTTCAGGCTGTTATGGCCGCCGCTGATGAAGTGGGTGCGCCTGTTATTCTTCAAGCCAGCGCGGGTGCCCGCAAGTACGCAGGCGAGCCATTCATCAAGCACCTCATTCAAGCGGCTGTGGAAGCCTTTCCGCATATTCCCTTGGTCATGCATCAGGATCACGGTACCAGCCCCAAGGTGTGTCAGGGTGCTATCGATCTGGGTTTTGGCTCCGTCATGATGGACGGCTCGCTGATGGAAGATGGAAAAACGCCAGCCTCATTTGATTACAACCTTGAAGTAACCCGCAAAGTTGTAGAAATGGCCCACAAGGTTGGTGTGACCGTAGAAGGTGAACTCGGTTGTCTCGGTAATCTGGAAACTGGTGAAGCCGGTGAAGAGGATGGCATTGGTGCGGATGTGAAGCTGGACCACAGCCAGATGCTGACCGACCCTGAAGAGGCAGCAGTGTTTGTGAAAGGCACTCAACTGGATGCGCTGGCAATCGCCATCGGTACCAGCCACGGCGCTTACAAATTCAGCCGCAAGCCCACCGGCGATATTCTTGCCATTTCGCGTGTCAAAGAAATTCATGCTCGAATTCCCAATACGCATTTGGTGATGCACGGCTCATCGTCCGTGCCCGCAGAATTGCTGGCCATCATCAACCAGTACGGCGGCAAAATGAAAGAAACCTACGGCGTGCCCGTGGAAGAAATTCAGGAAGCTATCAAGTATGGCGTGCGCAAAATCAACATTGACACCGACATTCGCCTGGCCATGACTGGTGCGGTTCGCAAGTTCCTGTTCGAGAATCCTGATAAATTCGATGCCCGTGAGTGGCTTAAGCCTGCGCGTGAAGCTGCCAAGCAAATTTGCAAACAGCGTTACATGGAGTTTGGTTGTGAAGGGCAGGGGGCAAAGATCAAGCCAATTCCCATGAGCGAAATTGCACAGAAATATGCCAAGGGCGAACTCGCACAGATCGTTCAGTAAGCGAGAAATAGCGCCTGTAGAAGCTCACGCGGGCTGTGCCCCGCGTGTTTTATTTTTAAAGCCTGAATCCCACGAGGCCATTTGAATGAGTACTGTGTTTGAAACCAAGCTGACTTCCCTGCCTTTGTTGCACCGTGGAAAGGTAAGGGAAAATTTTTCTGTTGGCGACGACAAAATGTTGATTGTGGCCAGCGACCGCCTGTCTGCTTTCGATGTCATTCTGGATCAACCCATTCCCGAGAAGGGCATGGTGCTGACCCAAATGGCCCAGTTCTGGTTCGATATTCTGGCCGATGTGGTACCCAATCACCTGACTGGAATTTCCCCTGAAACTGTGGTGTCTGCCGAAGAAGCGCCGCAGATCAAGGGCCGCTCCATGGTGGTCAAAAAGCTGAAGGCCCTGCCTATCGAAGCAGTGGTGCGTGGTTACCTGATCGGTTCTGGCTGGAAAGACTACCAGGCCACTGGCGCAGTGTGCGGCATCAAATTGCCCCCAGGCATGCAAATGGCTGCCAAATTGGACGAGCCTATTTTCACGCCAGCCACCAAAGCAGCAATGGGTGAGCACGATGAGAATATTGATTTCGACACCATGAGCGACGTGGTTGGCAGGGATCTCGCCAAGCAAATTCGCGATGTGTCCATCGCTTTATACACCAAGGCCAGTGACTACGCGGCGCGCCAGGGCATTATTATTGCAGACACCAAGTTTGAGTTCGGGCTGGATGAAAACGGCACCTTGACCTTGATGGATGAGGTGTTGACTGCCGATTCCTCCCGTTTTTGGCCTGCAGATCAGTACCAGGTGGGCATTTCCCCACCTTCTTACGACAAACAGTTTGTACGCGATTATCTGGAAAGCGTACCGGGCTGGAACAAAAAGGCACCAGCGCCTACACTGCCACAAGACATCATCGACAAAACAGCGGCCAAATATCGTCAAGCCTATGAAATTTTGACTGGCCGCCTTTGGATTGGATAAGCACATGAACGAAGCCACACACCTGCACACCTCTGACCATCCCAAAGTGGGCGTGGTCATGGGTTCGTCTTCCGATTGGGAAGTGATGAAAAACGCCGTGCAGGTATTGCGCGACTTTGGCGTGGACTATGAAGCCCGTGTGGTTTCCGCGCACCGAATGCCTGATGAAATGTTTGCCTACGCAGAAACTGCGGCCACCCGTGGCATTCAGGTGATCATTGCCGGTGCTGGCGGTGCGGCGCATCTGCCCGGCATGCTGGCAGCGAAAACCATTGTTCCGGTCATGGGCGTACCTGTACCTTCCAAGTACCTGCGCGGAGAAGATTCCCTGTTGTCCATTGTTCAAATGCCCAAGGGAATTCCGGTGCACACCTTTGCCATTGGCGAGGCGGGTGCAGCCAATGCCGCTCTGGGTGCCGTTGCCATTTTGGCCTTGACCAACACTGAACTAAACCAGAAATTGCAGGATTTTCGCGTGAGCCAGTCCAATGTGGCCCGTGAAATGGAACTGCCCCCTTTGCGTTGATTTTTAAGCCAAACACATGAGCAAGATCGAATTCAAAACAGCCAAACCCGGCCAGTGGCTGGGTCTGTTGGGCGGTGGCCAATTGGGCCGCATGTTCTGCATGGCCGCACAAAGCATGGGTTATCGAGTGCTGGTGCTCGACCCGGTCGCCAACGGCCCTGCTGGTTCAGTCGCTGACGACCAGGTGCTTGCCGATTACATGGACGATCAAGGCCTGGCGCGCCTGGCCCAACGTTGCGTGGGTGTCACCACCGAATTCGAAAACGTACCTGCTTTGGCGCTGGATACACTTTCCAAAAGCATTCCAGTCAGCCCGTCGGCCTTCTCGGTGGGTGTGGCGCAAAACCGCATTGAAGAAAAAGCCTACATCACAGGTTGTGGCGTGCCTGTTGCACCTCATGCGGCCCTACGCAGCACAACTGACATCACCGATGATCTTGAGCATTTGCTGCCAGGTATCGTAAAAACAGCCCGTTTGGGTTATGACGGCAAGGGCCAGGTTCGTGTGAAAACGCTGGATGAGGTACGCAAGGCGTTCGCCGATCTGAATGAAGTGGAATGTGTGCTTGAAAAGCGTCTCAACCTGCAAAAGGAAATGTCGGTGATTGTGGCGCGTGACCACAAAGGTGAATGTGCCACCTTTCCTGTGGCTGAAAATCACCACCGCAAAGGTATTCTGGCCACCACCATTGTGCCTGCCCGCATTGATGATGCCATGGCTGCTCAAGCCCGCGCCAACGCCATTTCCATCGCCGGCGCCCTTGATTACGTGGGGGTGCTGTGTGTCGAGTTTTTTGTTGTCGATGATCTGGGCCTGGTGGTCAATGAAATTGCACCGCGCCCCCACAACAGTGGTCATTACTCCATTGACGCTTGTGTCACCTGTCAATTCGAACAACAGGCCCGTGTGCTTGCCGGTTTGCCCTTGGGCGACACTCGCCAGCACAGCCCGGCTGTGATGGTGAATTTGTTGGGTGACCTTTGGTACGGCGAAGACGGCAGCACGCGCGAACCTGCCTGGGAAAAAGTATTGGCTATTCCCGAGGTGAAACTTCACCTGTATGGCAAAGAGCAGGCTAGGGTTGGGCGCAAGATGGGCCACATCACGGTGATTGCCGAAACCCTTGACCGTGCCCTGGCGGTTGCCCAAGAAGTTCGGGATATTCTGGGCATTGGCGATGACGACGACTGATTCCGGCATGCCTCACATGCATGCCGAACTGTTGGCCGCCAGTGATGCGAATATTCAGCGTTGTGCCCAAGCACTTCAGAACGGACACTTGGTCGCTTTTCCAACAGAGACCGTGTTTGGCCTGGGCGCCGCCGTTTCCAGGCTTGATGCCATTCAAGGTATATTCAAAGCCAAGGGCCGGCCTACTGAACACCCGCTGATAGCCCATGTGGCTCCCGGCGCAAATTTGGTCGGCTGGGTGGCTGAGCTTACCCCCACCATGCAAAAGTTGATGAATGCCTTTTGGCCTGGTCCACTTACCTTGGTGGTCCCCAAAGGTGAGCGCATGCCATTTGAAGTGACTGGCGGGCAGAATTCTGTGGGTATTCGTTGCCCCTCCCACCCGGTTGCAATCAAGCTGTTAAAGGCCACTGGGGTGCCAGTGGCTGCGCCTTCCGCCAACCGGTTTGGCAAAGTCAGCCCCACACGCGCAAGCCATGTACTTGCCGAGCTTGGCGATCGAATTCCGTTCATTCTTGATGGCGATATGCCCGAAGTGGGCATTGAATCCACCATCGTCTCACTGCTTGAAGAGCAACCCGCCATACTTCGGCCGGGTGCCATTACTGCTGCACAAATAGAGGCGGTGCTGGGCGTACCCGTGAAAAGTCATGTTGAGGTTTCGAAAACCCCACATGCCAACCCACGGGTTTCAGGGGCGCTTGAAAAGCACTACAGCCCGGATGCCAAAGTTTGGGTATTGCAGGCCAGTGAATTGGCTGCTCTGCAGTTGCAGAATAAAACCTTGTGTGTGGGCTGGACCGATGAATTCTTGGCGCAAGCCGACGCACTGCGAGAAAAGTTCGGGGAAGTGTTGGTTGAAGCTTTGAGTGACAAACCAGCAGAGGTAGCCAAAGCACTGTACGCGACATTGAGACAGGCTGACGAATTGGCCTGCAAACAATTGTTGTTCGAAAGGCCAGGGCAAAATCAGGAATGGGAAGCGGTCAACGACCGCTTGAAACGCGCTTCCGCCTGATTTGCCTGCCTGGGTTAAACGCTGGCTTGGCTTAATTACATTTGTTGGGTTGGAATGTGCCCGCGCTGCTCGGCAATCACATTGTTGTCGTCCACAAACACCAGCTTGGGCTGGAATGTTTTGCATTCTTGGTCATCCAGCGTGCCATAGGCCGCAATAATCACCAAGTCACCCTTTTGAGCACGGCGTGCAGCCGCACCATTCAGTGAAATCATGCCGCTTCCGCGCTCACCCTTGATGGCATAAGTTGAAAAACGCTCGCCATTGTCGATCACGTAAATGTCGATGCGCTGAAATTCAATAATGCCCGACGCTTCGAGAAGATTTTCATCAATCGCGCAAGAACCTTCGTAGTGCAGTTCGCAGTGGGTTACTTTGGCTCGGTGAATTTTTCCGAGCAACATCTCACGATGCATTAGTCAATCTCCAGATTGTCGATCAGGCGGGTTTGACCCAGCTTGGCCGCTGCAAGAATAACCAGCGGCGTTTGATCGGACAGGTTTTCATCGGTGGGGCGCTGCAGGTCTGATTGCCTGCGTACCTCAAAATAATCGGGCTTCCAGCCACGGCTTGCCAGCATGTCGGCGCAATTGCGCTCCAATTGTACCAACTGGTCCAAATTCGGGCGACCCGATTTTACCTGATTCGAGAGATCATTCAAAAGTTGATACAAAAACGGTGCTTCGGCACGGTCTTGCTCGTTCAGGTAACGGTTGCGTGACGAAAGCGCCAAGCCGTCCTCGGCCCGCACGGTTGGAGCCGCAATAATTTCAATGGGCATGGCCAGTTGGGCGACCAAGCGCCGAATAATCATCAGTTGCTGGTAGTCCTTCTTGCCAAATACCGCCACTTTGGGTTGTACGCAATTAAACAGCTTGGTGACTACAGTGCTGACACCTTCAAAAAAGCCTGGGCGAAATTCCCCTTCCAGCGTGCCGCCCAGGTCATCGGGCGGTTTTACGCGGTAATCCTGGGGTTCGGGGTACAGGTCACGCTCGGTGGGTGCGAACATCACATACACCTGTTCTCTTTCCAGTTTTTCTGCGTCCTCTTGCATGGTGCGCGGGTATTTGTCGAAATCTTCATTCGGGCCAAACTGCAAACGGTTCACAAACACGCTCGCTACCACGGGGTCACCGTGTTTGGCGGCAATGCGCATCAGGGACATGTGGCCCTCATGCAAATTGCCCATTGTGGGTACAAAAGCCACCCGGTTTTGACCACGCAGTTGATCGCGCAGCTCGGAAATTGAAGAAATCTGTCTCATCAAATACTCAGAATGTGTGTTCTGCTGTAGGAAAGGATTTGTCTTTCACTGCAGACACATAGGCCTGCACGGCAGCTTGAATCGAGGGCTGATTATCCATGAAATTGCGCACAAACTTCGGTTTTTTGCCCGGAAAAACATTCAACATGTCGTGTAGCACCAAAACTTGTCCGTCACAATCAACCCCGGCACCAATGCCGATGGTTGGCACAGTCAGGCTTTTCGAAATATCCGCTGCAAGTTTGCCCGGAATCAGTTCAAACAGCACCATTTGTGCGCCAGCCTCTTGCATTGCCTTGGCGTTGGTTTTCAGTGTCTTTGCGGCTTTTGCGTCACGGCCCTGCACGCGATAACCCCCCAGTGCACTGACCGATTGCGGTGTCAACCCCAGGTGTGCACACACAGGAATGTCTCTTGTGGTCAAGTATTCAACCGTTGGGGCCAACCATGCTGTGCCCTCCAGTTTCACCATATTCGCGCCCGCTGCCATCAGCTTCGCGGCATTGCGGTAGGCCTGCTCTGCGCTTTCCTGGTAGCTGCCAAAGGGCATGTCTGCCACCACAAATGCATTCTTGTTGCCAGCGGCTACACAGCGTGTGTGGTATTCCATCATTTCCATGGTCACAGGCAGGGTACTGGGCATTCCGGCCAGTACCATGCCCAACGAGTCGCCAATCAGCAGAATATCCACGCCACTTGCATCGAGTACGCTGGCAAAGCAAGCGTCGTAGCAGGTCAACATGGCAATTTTTTCCTGATTTTTTTTCATCTCAAGCAGAGCGGGCAAGGTAACAGCCTTGCGTGTGCTGCTGGCAGCGGCTTGGGGTTGTGCGCTCATGGTGTGCTCTCGTGTAGGGTGTGTGTTACTCAGACCAATTGAAAAACTCGCGTCGACCTTTCATTCCGTCAATCTGATTCAGCAACAAATCAAAGTCTTCGGAATGGTCAACCGGGTTTAAATGCTCGGTGTTCACAATCAACAAGGGTGCGTCGTCGTAGTGGTAAAAAAACCGGCTATACGCATCGCTTAACTGAGACAGGTACGCCTCGGTAATGTTCACCTCATAGGGCGTTGCGCGTTTTTGCACCCGTTCAATCAGTGCCTGTGGCGAGGCTTGCAGGTAAATGACCAAATCAGGCACGCTGGTTTGAGGGCTTTGGTGCTGGTAAATTTGCTGGTAAAGCTTCAGTTCTTCTTCGTCCAGCGTCAGGCTGGCAAACATTCGGTCTTTTTCCAGCAGAAAGTCACTGACCACCATGTTTTCGAAAAAGTCCCGCTGGGTTAAATCCCTCAGTTGCCCAATGCGCTGAAACAAAAAAAATAATTGGGTGGGCAGGGCATAACGTGCAGGTTCTTGATAAAACTTCTCAAGAAACGGATTGTCTTCAGGCTTCTCGAGCAACAGCTCTGCCTGAAATCGCTGGGCGATCAGTCGGGCCAGCGAGGTTTTCCCCACGCCAATTGGGCCTTCAATCACGATGTGGCGATACTTTTCTGACAACAAGTTTTACTCTCCGGTGGGTGGCTTGCGCGCGGCCTCAGTGTAGCGCAGGGGTGAAGCTGGTATTGGAAAAAAAGTTCAAATTGCCTTGACGATCTGATCCAGCGTGCCCGGCAAATGATTTTTCGCCGGGCCCAGGCCGGGAATCTCGATTTCCGGGTTTAACTGCAGCAACGGATCCAGCACAAAACGCCGCAAGTGCATGCGGGGGTGAGGCACTTTAAGTTGTGAGGTATTAACGGTTTGCTGGCCAAACAAGAGCACATCCACGTCGATGGGGCGTGGGGCATTGCGCGTGGTACGAACCCGCCCCAATTGTGACTCAATGGCCATACATGTATGTAATAGTTGTTCGGCATTGCCTTGCCACATCAATTCCAGCACGGAGTTCACGTAGTTCGGGCCTGTGGCATCCACCGGGGCGCTCTCAAATCGCAGAGATTCCCGCACCGCCTTGGCGCAAGAATGGGCTCGGAAATAGTCAATTACTTCATCGAACAAGGCCATGGGATGCCCCAAGTTGCCACCCAAACCCAGGTAGCACAGGGTGTGGCTCAGCGTAGGGTTCAATTGAAGACTCACCTCGGCGCTCACTCGCCTTGTTGCTCCTGTCCCGCAGGGCTTGCACCTTGTGCACTTGTGCCTGATTTGGGTTTTCTGCGACGTCGTTTTTTCTTGGCTGCTCCATCAGTACCCGCGGGTGTTCCACGCAGCGCGTCCAGCATATTCTGGCGGTTATTCACATCGCCATCGCTAAACTCCCGCCACCATTCAGCCAATTCAACATCGGCGTCTATGTCGCCCACCATTGCACGCAATTCATAGAAGTCCAGTGACGCCCGGAATTTTTGCTGCTCCAGCATGCGAAACGGTGCTTTGCCTGCGCGTTTTTCGAAACGCGGTTGAAATGCCCAAATTTCACGCATGTCACCAGTCAGGCGACGGGGAATAGCTGTACGCTCGGCCTGTTCGGCCAGCACATCGTCCATTGCAGCGAAAAGGGCCGGGAATTTCAGTTCCCCCTGTTCAAGTTTTTTCTCCCAGTTTTCCAGCACCAAATGCCACAACAGGCAGGCAAACAGAAAACCGGGGCTAAGTGGCTTGCCTTCTTTGACACGTTTGTCGGTGCGGGCCAAAGCCTCCGTCAAAAAGGGTTCACCCCGTTCATGTTCCAGAATTGCATCGAGCAGGGGAAATACACCGTGATGCAAACCCGCCTTCCTTAAACCTTTCAGGCAGGCCATGGCAGAGCCGCTCATCAGCAGTTTCAGCATCTCATCAAACAGGCGCGAGGCGGGTACATTGCGCAGCAAGTCAGACAACTCCGCAATCGGCGCGTAGGTGGCGGGTTCAATTTCGAAATTGAGTTTCGCCGCAAAACGCACTACACGCAGCATACGCACGGGGTCTTCGCGGTAGCGCAGGCTGGGCTCCCCAATCATACGCAGCACTCGTGCACGCAGGTCTTCCATGCCGTGGTGGTAGTCCCACACGGTTTCTGTGCTGGGGTCGTAGTACATGGCGTTCACGGTAAAGTCCCGTCGCGACGCATCTTCGTCTTGCCGCCCGAATTCATTGTCGCGCAGCACCCTGCCATGTTCATCTTTTTCGTTGCTGGCACTGGCCAAGGCTCGGAAGGTCGACGTTTCGATGGTTTCAGGGCCAAACATCACATGCACAATTTGAAATCGCCTGCCAATAACCCGTGCGCGGCGAAACAGCCGTTGGGTTTGTTCAGGGCTTGCGTCAGTGGCCACGTCGAAGTCTTTTGGGCGCATGCCCAAAAGCAGATCACGCACAGCGCCACCTACAACAAAGGCTTTGTAACCCTTGCTTTGCAAGGTTTCGCACACGCGGATCGCATTGTGGCTAACCAGGCGGCGATCAATTTTATGCTCGGCCACACCCCATACTTTGGGTTTGTGTACGCCGTAGCTGGCTTTCACTTTCTTGGGTGTTCCCATGTTCAAGTGGGCTGCTGGTCCCGGGGTTTCACGCCCTAGCGTAGCCGGCTTGGAAAACATCCGTTTAAACAGTTTCTTGATCATTTGAACAACTCAAGTACGGGCCAGCCGCGTGTTTGTGCAATTTCAGCCAGTTTGTGGTCGGGGTTTGCGGCAACCGGGTGGCTGACGCATTCCAGAAGAGGCAGGTCGTTGATGGAGTCGCTGTAAAAGTGACTGCTCTCGAAACTGCTCAGAGTCCAGTTTTTCGCCGCTAGCCAGTCGTTTAGCCTGGTCACCTTGCCTTCCCTGAAACTGGGCACACCAGTGACCTTGCCCGTGTATTCGCCATTGACCAGTTCAGGTTCGGTTGCAATCAGGGCCTCAATACCAAACGCCTGTGCAATGGGTTGGGTAATAAAGCTGTTGGTGGCAGTAATGATAACGCACACTGCATTGTCGGCCTGATGATGTTTTACCAGCGCAATGGCGCTTGGTTTCATGTTGGGTCGAATCACCTCCGCCATGAACTGATTGTGCCAAATTGCCAGTTGTGTCCGTTTGTTGTCGCGCAGCGGGCGCAACTGAAAATCCAGAAACTCGTCGATGTTCAGCGTGCCAGCCTTGTAGTCTGCAAAAAACTGATCGTTTCTCGCTTCAAACTCGGCCCGGTCCAAAACGCCTTTGTTGATCAGGAATTGCGACCATCCATGGTCGGAGTCAATGGGCAACAGGGTGTTGTCCAGGTCAAACAGTGCGAGTTTCATATTCTCGAATTACCAGACTTTCTCGTCGTTTCATCCAATGGCGCAGTAAATTCACGCTCACTGGTTTTTGTTGTTCAAGGGAAAAGCGATCCAGCCCGTCCATCACCGCCATTAGCGAACCCATGTCACGCTGAAAATAGCGAAGTGCGTACTCAATGACTTCCTCGCTCAGTTGCAAACCTCGCGATTGAGCCGTAGCTTGCAGTGCTTCATGTTTTTCCTGATCGCTCAAGGGTTGTACGCGCAGACACAAACCAGCTTCGATGCGTGTGCGCAAATCGTCTCGCAACTTCAGCTCGATGGTAGGGAGCTCACCCGCCAACACAATTTTACCGGGTTTGTTCTCGGCCATGCTTGAATTGAAAGCATTGAACAATTGCACTTGCGAATACGGGGTCAGGCGGTCGATGTTGTCAATGACCAAGGCTTGTTCAGTGGGCCTGAAAACAAAACGATTACCACCTTCCAGCACATTCACGCCCAATTGGCCGGCCACGCCCCGCAACAAATGACTTTTGCCGCAACCTGAAGGTCCGTAGATGTAAACGAACGGACTGGTTCCCTTCATGTTAATCAGTTCCCGCAATTCATGCACAAGCTGCCCATTCTGCCCAATCAGAAAGTTGGACAGTGTCGGCCTGGGGGGCGTGAACACATCGAGAAGCAACTGTTGCATGGGCATTGCCAAAGCGGGGGGAATCGAGCAGCCCCCAATAATACCCTCGAATAACACTTTTTACGCCCCGTCTCGGTTAAAATACACCGACTCGCGCTTGCGGCCACAAACCTGAAGCAAGCAACCCAGCTCCACAATTTTTCGGACCGAATTTTAATGAATTCTCCCTTGACCTACAAAGACGCCGGCGTTGACATGCAAGCCGGTGATGATCTGGTTGACGCAATCAAACCCTTGGCCAAACGCACCATGCGCCCAGGCGTGCTGGCTGGTATTGGTGGTTTTGGTGCCATGTTCGAAGTGCCTAAAGGCTACAAAGAGCCCGTGCTGGTTTCAGGCACCGACGGCGTAGGTACCAAGTTGCGCCTTGCCTTTGAGTGGAACATTCACAACACAGTGGGTATTGACCTGGTGGCCATGAGTGCCAACGATATCTTGGTCCAAGGTGCCGAGCCCCTTTATTTTCTTGATTACTTTGCCTGCGGCAAACTCGACGTAAAAACAGCAGCGAGTGTGGTGGGCGGCATTGCATACGGATGCGAACAGGCCGGTTGCGCGCTGATCGGTGGTGAAACCGCCGAAATGCCCGGCATGTACCCCGATGGCGAATACGATCTGGCTGGTTTCGCCGTGGGTATTGTTGAAAAGTCTGAAATTCTGGATGCCAGTAAAGTGAAGGCCGGCGACGTCATTTTGGGTCTGGCTTCAAACGGTATTCACTCCAACGGATTTTCACTGGTGCGAAAAATTCTGGAACGTGCCCAGCCTGACTTGAATCAGCTTTGCGATGGTATGCCCCTGCGTGAAGCCATCATGGCACCCACGCGCATGTACGTGAAGCCAGTTTTGGAACTAATCAAGAAGGTCTCCGTGCACGCCTTGGCACACATCACGGGCGGTGGCTTGGTTGAAAATATTCCACGTGTGTTGCCCGATAACCTGGTGGCCGAACTGAACCGTGGCACATGGCCAGAAACAGAACTGTTCAAATGGCTACAGGAAAACGGTCAGGTGCCGTTTGATGAAATGAATCGCGTGTTCAACTGCGGTATCGGCATGATTGTGGTTTTGCCTGCTGAACAGGCCAAGGCTGCCATGGATTTGTTAAGCGCAGCGGGCGAGAAGGTTTACCAGGTGGGTGTGGTTCGGCCGCGTGTAGAAGGTGAAGCGCATACCATTGTTCGGCCAGCGCACTGACTTTTTGAGATTAATCAAGTCTGGATAAAGCCCAGTCGATGTGCTCCATCAGGAATGCATCGGCTGTTTTCCGCATGCCGAGAAGCGCTTCTCGAATGCCCATCACTCCAACGCTATTACCCGCAGCCACTGCCAAATTTCTTCTAAACCGCTTGTAGCCAATACGGCGGATGGCGCTGCCTTCGGTCCGCTTTAAAAATTCATCCTCAGTCCAGCGCATCATGTCGAACCAGTCGGGTTTTTCAAACTCGGCGCGTGGGTTGAAGTCGGCATACTGCGCAGGCTTGGCGAACTTGTTCCATGGGCATGCCAATTGGCAGTCGTCACAACCATAAATTCGGGTGCCCACGAGCGGGCGCAGTTCCAGGGGTATCTCGCTGTCGTGTTCAATGGTCAGGTACGAGATGCACAGTCGTGCATCAACTTGATAGGGTTTCACAATGGCCTGGGTGGGGCAGGCTGTCATGCAACTGTTGCAGGTACCGCAGTGATTTTTTCCAAATTCGCCGCTCAGGGGCAGGGGCATGTTCGTAAACACTTCACCCAGAAAAAACAGCGAACCCTCATCGGGATGAATCAACAAGGTGTGTTTACCACGCCAGCCCAAACCCGCCTTGCGGGCAATCTCCACTTCGGCTGTGGGAGCACTGTCCACTGCTACACGAAATCCGAATCCGGCCACCTCTGAATTCACTGCATCTGCAAATCGTTTGAGGCGCTGGCGTATCACTTTGTGGTAATCGCGTCCCCGGGCATACAAACTGACATACGGTGTGTCACGGGCCTCGATTTCACTCAGGGTTTTCTCGGTGAATGTCGCCGCATCGGGCTGGTTCAGCGTTGTTTCAGGCACATACGGCACGCGCAGTGATACGATTCGAATCGCACCGGGAAACAGGGTGTCTGTATTCAGGCGTTTCAGTCCGTGGCGCTCCATGTAGGCCATCTCGCCGTGCATGCCCTGATTAAGCCAAGCTTGCAAATGTGGTTCACAGGCTTGCAAGTGGGTGTCGCTGACACCCATGCAGCCCAACCCCTGCGCTTTGGCCACACGTTGTAACAATGCCCAGTTCTCTTGTTCTTGATGAGCCTGCATGAAAACTTATACCTGCCATTTACCCGATGACGCCGCAACCCACAGTGTAGGGGAAAAGCTGGCCAAACTTGCGCAAGCACCGCTTCGCATCTACCTTTCCGGCCCTTTGGGCGCAGGTAAAACAGCATTGGTGCGTGCGTTTTTGCGGGCTTTGGGCGTGCAGGGTGCAGTTAAAAGTCCAAGCTATGCGTTGGTAGAACCTTACAATTTCTCGAATTATTCTGTGTATCACTTTGATTTTTATCGATTCTTCGATCAGAATGAATGGGAAGAATCTGGATTTCGTGATTATTTTGAGGAAACTGCCATTTGCTTGGTCGAATGGCCGGAAAAAGCGGGCGGCCTGCTTCCACCCGCTGATCTCGAAATTTATCTGAGTTATCACCAGCTGCCGAGCCATGAAACAACTGGGCGAGGCATCGAGGTGAAAGCCCTGTCGGTAAGCGGGCAGCATTTGGTAGAAAAACTGAACGAACAACAATAGCCTATGAATTCGCGTCGCGATTTGTTGAAAACCGTTGGAGCAGGAATGCTTCTGAAACTGATCCCGGTGGGTGCATTTGCGGCTGACCAGGTGAAGTTTGTCGATGTGCGCCTGTGGCCTGCTGATGAATACACCCGGGTTACGCTTGAGCACGCCGGGGCCATCAAGTACAAACACTTCCTGATTGAAAATCCTTGGCGCATGGTCATCGATTTGCTTGACATGCGACTCGACAACACCCTCAAAGACCTGACCAGCCGCCTGCATCCGGACGATCCCTACGTTCAACAAATTCGTGTTGGGCAATACGATGCGAACACGGTGCGGTTGGTGTTCGATCTAAAGGCTGAAGTCAAGCCCGAGATTTTCACGATTGATCCAATTGCCGAGTACAAGAATCGATTTGTCGTTGATTTTTACCCCAAGAATCCGGCTGATCCCTTGCTGGCTCTGCTGCAAAAGGCTGAAGATCCCGCCATGCGGGAGGACGAAATTTCCCGTGCTCTGCGTTTGGCCGAGTCAGAAACCAACGGTACTTTAAAGCTGGAAGGTGTGGCGCCAGAAAAAGGCACCGGCAAAACAGAAATGGCCAAGGCTCAGCCAAATGCACCAGTTGAAAAGAAGTCAGTACCAGAACTGCGGCGAATCATCACGGTTGCAATTGACCCGGGCCATGGCGGTGAAGACCCAGGCGCCGTGG
Source organism: Limnobacter sp. UBA3528 (assembly GCF_002377005.1). Classification (NCBI taxonomy): domain Bacteria; kingdom Pseudomonadati; phylum Pseudomonadota; class Betaproteobacteria; order Burkholderiales; family Burkholderiaceae; genus Limnobacter; species Limnobacter sp. UBA3528. The sequence continues at coordinate 123,909 of NZ_DFOZ01000019.1, forward strand.
GCAAAGGTGGCACCTATGAAAAAAATGTGGTGTTGGCGATTAGTAAAAAACTAAAGGCAGAAATCGACAAAATGCCCGGCATGCGGGCCATGTTGACCCGCAATGGCGACTTTTTTGTACCCTTGAATACCCGGGTTCAGAAGGCGAGAAGTGTAAATGCCGATCTGTTTGTGTCTGTGCATGCGGATGCCTTTATTCGACCCACCGCGGGCGGATCGTCGGTCTATGTTTTGTCCGAGCGTGGTGCCTCAAGCACTGCAGCAAAATGGATTGCCAACAAGGAAAATGCCTCTGATTTGATCGGTGGTGTGAACATTAAAGGCACCGATTCGCAACTGGCCCGTGTTCTGCTCGATTTATCCACCACTGCCCAAATCAACGACAGCTTGAAGCTGGGCGACGCGGTACTCGGCAATTTGGGCAAGGTAAACCGCCTGCACAAGCCGCGTGTAGAGCAGGCTGGTTTCGCCGTGCTGAAAGCGCCCGATATTCCATCCATTCTGATCGAAACCGCCTTCATCAGTAATCCGGATGAGGAGAAAAAACTGGCCAATCCGGCCCATCAGCAAGAACTGGCGGAAGCAATTGCCAAAGGTATTGCCAATTACTTTGCCAAGAACCCCCCTGTTGCCCGCACTCCTCTGACTTAAACCGGGTGTGCTGCCACTTATAATGGGCGGATGAGCCACCGCCCGATATCCCTGTTGCCCGATGTGTTGATCAGCCAAATTGCCGCTGGTGAAGTGGTTGATCGTCCTGCTTCGGTTGTCAAAGAACTGCTTGAAAACGCTTTGGACGCCGGCGCGTCTGAAATTACGGTACGAATTGATGGCGGCGGTATTCAACGAATTTGTATTCAAGACAACGGCAAAGGCATACCCAAAGACGAACTCGAGTTGGCAGTTACACGCCACGCCACCTCAAAAATTCAATCGCTAAGCGAGCTTGAAAGTGTGCTGAGTCTGGGCTTTCGCGGTGAGGCCTTGGCCTCCATCGCTTCAGTCAGTCAATTTACGCTGAGCAGTTACCCCAAAGGTCAGGAAAGCGCATACAGCATCAGCAATCAGAGCGGGCGGTGGCTTGTAGAGCCTTCACCAGCAAGCCCGGGTACTACAGTGGATGTGCAATCGCTTTACTTCAGCACACCAGCACGTCGAAAATTTCTGAAAACCGAGCAAACTGAGTTTTTTCAGTGTCTGGATGTGGTCAAACGCATGGCTTTGGCCAACCCTTCGGTTACTTGGCTGGTGTATCGCGATGGCAAATTACAAAGCCGTTTTCAGGAAAGTAGCTGGAGCGCTCGAGTGTTCAGCATTCTCGAAACCATGGCCAATGGTGCCTCTAAGCCGATTGATGTTCAAACTGCTGACATGCAATTGCATGGTGCTGTGGGTTTGCCCGATGCCGCTCGCGGCAAAGGCGACATGCAGTTTTTCTACGTCAATGGCCGCTTTGTAAAAGACAAACTGATCGGCCATGCTGTGCGGTCCGCTTACGAAGATGTACTCCATGGCGACAAGTTTCCGGCATTTGTGTTGTTTCTGAATTTGCCGGCCAACGAGGTAGATGTGAATGTGCACCCCGCAAAAACCGAGGTGCGGTTCAGAAATGCGCGGGCTGTACATCAATGGGTACGTCAATCTATTCAGGCCTGCCTGGCGCCTTCCCGAGCCGTAGTTCCGCTCAGCGATTCCCCCTCAAGTGTTGGTGTTTCAGCACCCGTCATCGCGACACCGTCTGCCACAACCAGTGGAAGTGGCAATGTATGGCGGGCATCCAGTGATTCCTCGCCTGCGATTCAGGTTCAGGCAAAAAGTGCCGCACTTCCTTTTCTGCGCGAGGAGCTTGCAGATTACATTCAAGCCTACCGACCTTTGGCGCCGGCACAGTCAGCACCACGACCTGCCAACATCACTGCGCAACCGAAAATGCCGGGTAATACGCAACCCAGCCAGGCGGCCGATGAAGCAGAATATCTGGGACAGGCCATTGCGCAGGTGCACGGTATTTACATACTCGCTTTGCGCCCTGATGGCATGGTGGTGGTTGACATGCATGCCGCCCATGAGCGGGTGCTGTACGAACAATTCAAGAATGCACTGGACAATCAGCAAACTATTTCATCCCAAGAGTTGCTGGTACCCCTGTTGGTACAAATCGATCCACGCCTGGCCAGTGAAGTAGACCACGGTCAGCATCTTTGGGAAAAGTTGGGTTTTCGATTGAGCCTGATTTCCACCCAGGAAATCGCAGTACGTGCCGTGCCCACCATGTTGGCGGGGCAAGACCTGTCCGCATTACTTCAACAGTGGCTTGAAGATTTGCACCAATACGGTGTGGCCCATGTGCTCGAGCGCCAGCGCAACGAATGGCTCGCTGGGTTGGCCTGCCACACCGCAGTGCGTGCAAACAGAAAACTCACTGTGCCGGAAATGAATGCACTGTTGCGTTCAATGGAACGTACAGAGCGGTCGGACCAATGCAACCACGGTAGGCCCACATGGCGCCATTTCAGTTTGTCTGAAATGGACAAATGGTTTTTGCGCGGCCAGTAAGGGGGCAGGGTGGTCAACTCCAGCATCGGTTCTATTCCAGCCTTGGCTGTGCTAGGTCCTACGGCCTCGGGCAAATCAGCTTTGGGGCTGTGGATGGCTGATCAAGGATTCCCCATCGAAATTATTAGTCTGGACTCAGCACTGGTGTTTCTGGACATGAATATCGGCACTGCCAAGCCAACCCCTCAAGAACTGGCTTCGGTGCCTCATCATTTGATTGACATCATCACACCCAGCGACGCGTTCAGCGCCGCTGAATTTGTGATTCAATGCCACAGGTTGATTGAGGATATCCGGGCGCGAGGCAAAGTACCTGTGATTTTGGGGGGCACCATGATGTACTACAAAACGCTGGTCAGTGGCATGGACGATCTTCCCGCTGCCAATCCTGAAATTCGCCAAACAATTGAACAACAGGCTGCAGAGCAGGGGTGGCCCGCAATTCACGCCCGGCTGGCCGAGGTAGACCCGGTTACCGCCCAGCGCTTAAAACCCAATGACTCCCAGCGGTTGCAGCGCGCACTTGAGGTTTTTCTAATTACCGGTCAACCGCTGTCTAATTTTCATTTGCGGGATCAGCAGGCAGATTTGCAAATTCCTACCTTGGCCATAGAGCCCTCTGACCGGGCTGTGTTACACAAGCGAATTGAGTCGCGTTTTCAGAACATGCTGGCCCAAGGTCTGGTTGAGGAGGTCATCGAGCTTCGCCACAAGTACGTGTTGGACGAAAGCATGCCTTCCATGCGCTGTGTGGGCTATCGGCAAGTGTGGGAACATTTGCACGGCCAGTGCACACGGCAGCAAATGATAGACCGCGGCGTTGCTGCCACTCGCCAATTGGCCAAGCGGCAAATTACCTGGCTGCGCTCGACTGCGAACAAAGAGGTGGTTGACCCATTGCAAGCGAATTGGCTTGAATCGGTGAAGCCCTGGATTCAAAAGCAGATTGAGGCTTTGCTGCCTTGACGGCTCACTGCCAAGTTGGCTTAAACCGGCACCCAAGCCGATTGAGCTATTAACAAAGCCGCAGAGGTCGGAACCCAAGCCGAGTGGGCCAAATAAACGAGCGTTATTACAAGGGAAAACGCTGTGCCATCGCAAACACCAAAGGCAAGGTTACAGCGGCTCCCACCGTTGACATGGAAATAAGGCACGCCACAAGTGGTGCATTTCCGCCCATACGCGCTGCCAGAATATAGGCACTCGACGCAGATGGAATTGCTGAAAACACCAGCAGCACCATGGTCTGTTCTTGCGCAAGCCCCGTGAAGTGTGCGTACAGAACAGCCACCAAAGGTGACACCAACAGTTTCACAAACAACCACCAAATTGACACTGGCCAATTACCTTTCAAACCAGAGAATACCAAGCCTGCTCCCACAGCAAGCAGGCCCAGCGACACCGCTGCTTGCGCCAAACGTTCCAGTGTCAGCATGACTGGTTCAGGCACCTGTACATCCATCAACTTCGCTGCAATCCCCAGGCAGGTTCCGATAATCAATGGGTTTTTCAGAATGTCTACAAACGCGCCCAATCGGCCGCCTTTGCTCATTGTGCCTACTGCCAACACATTGCACAGCGGCACTCCCAGCGCCAGCAAAATAGCGATGTTGGCAACAGCCGATTGGCCGCCCAAGCGACTGGCCAATGCCAGGCCAATGTAGGAGTTAAACCGGTAAGCGGTTTGCAGGCCAGAAGCAAAGTCCACGCGTCCCATATTGCTGACCAGCAAACCGAGCCACCCCAGCACAAATGCCGTGAAGATCACCGCAGGCCCACCCAAGGCGAAGGCTCCAACGGTGTTCACATCAAAATTGCTTGAGACTACTGAGAAAAAAAGTAGACAGGGAAACAGCACAAAGTAAACCAGTTTCTCTATGGTGACCCAAGCGGCAGGTGCCATCCAGAAGCGGCGCAGTAAGTAGCCCAGCGCGATAATTGCAAAGTCGGGAAAAAGAAGTAGTGGGGACAATTGTGTGTAATTGTTGAGCCAATAAAAAACCCACCCGAAGGTGGGTTTTGTTTATACCGTGCCTGTTTTAGACAGAGAACGATGAGCCACAACCGCAAGTGGTTGTCGCGTTTGGGTTCTTGATCACAAACTGCGCACCGTTGATGTCTTCTTTGTAATCAATTTCGGCACCAGTCAGGTACTGGTAGCTCATGGAATCGATCAGCAAAGTCACGCCACCTTTGTCCAGCGCCGTGTCGTCTTCATTCACATCTTCATCGAAAGTGAAGCCGTACTGGAAGCCAGAGCAGCCACCACCTTGCACGAATACGCGCAGTTTCAGGTTGGGGTTGCCTTCTTCATTGATCAGGTCGCGCACTTTGGCTGCGGCTGAATCAGTGAAAACCAATACACTGGGTTGTTCTGTAGTTACGTCCATCTTGTCCTGCCTTTTTGCTGGAATTACTTGCTGGAAGCCAAAGCCAGCTTGCCTGGCACGACTTCTTCGCTCTCATGGTGCAAGGTACCGTCTACGACCGCACCTGGATGCATCTCCAATGCCCTATATCTTACGTCACCCGAGACATTTGCGGAAGGGTGTAGCTCCAGAAGCTGGTTGGCTTCAATCGGACCTTCAATCAAGCCGCTGACCACAACATGCCCAACACGCACGCTGCCACGTACCTTGCCGGTTTCTGAAATCACCAGCAGCGATTGTGCGCTTTCGTCTGCAATCACGTTACCGTCTACTTCGCCATCAATGCGCAGGCCGCCTTTGAAGCGCAAGTCGCCTCTTAGAATCATGTCCACACCAACCAGACTTTGGATTGGCAGCAGCCGCTTGGTATTTTTTTTAGAGAACATGCGTTTAAAACCCCTTCAAAGTTTGATGGTGGACTGAGCGCGAATAGCGCCGGCCTCCAGAATTCTCATTTCGACGCTTTGCAACCTGCTGCCCTCGGGAAGGGAAAACATGCCCGACACCCTGGAAAAACGGGTCAGTTTGATTTTGAACTGGGGGTCTTCGGACGATTCAGCGTTCGGTAAAACTATGACACTGGATTCCCCTTTGTTCAACACTTTAATCAAAACCTGCACATTCAGTGTCACTTCGGGGCGTTGGCTACCTTGAATCACGAGTGCTTTGTAGCGGTATTGATCCGGAACAGTGTCTTTGTTCACTTGCAGTCGCTTTAATGAAATAGCACCCTGCAGGCTGCCTGGAATAAATCCTTCGAAAAATGCCAGGTCTTCCTTCAGTTTTGCATTCTCTGATTCCAGGTTGGTGATCAGCAGGTTAAGTTTGCTGCGCGCTTCTTTGTCGAGCTTCACCAATTCATTGGTGCGGGAGATTTCATCTTGAAGCTCAACGGTTTTGGTTTGAAGTTCGGTCAACTGGTCGTTTAGAACCTCAATCTCCTGGGTGGAAAACAGCTTTTGAATGGCGTTGTCTTCAGGGCCCCACATGGCATAGGCCGCACAGGCACCCAGAATTGACAAGCCAAGCAGCAGGCCATAGGCAAACGCAAATCGAGATGAGCGTTGCACCCCCGGCAATAGAGTTCGGCGTGAATGGTGAGTTTTTTTGGGGTTCAAACCGCAAAATCCTTGTAATTAAGGTGCCAGTGGCAACTGCTCCAGCCCCATGTGCTCCGGCAGGTCGAACATCACATTCATGGCTTGTACAGCTTGCCCTGCGGCTCCCTTCACCAGGTTGTCGATCACCGAAACTATCACCAGTGTGTCGCGGCCCTGTGGGCGATGCAGTGCAATTCGTACAAAGTTGGAGCCCCGCACAGATTTGGTCTCAGGCAGTGAACCTTTGGGCATCACATCGACGAAATATTCGTTGGCGTAGTGTTGTTCATACAAGGCCTGAATGTCGGTGTTCTTACCCAGCTCGTTCAACCTGACATAAGTGGTCGCCAAAATGCCACGAACCATGGGTACCAGGTGAGGTGTGAAGGTAATTTGGGTTTTGCGCCCCGAGATCAACTCAAGACCTTGTTCAATTTCTGGCAAGTGGCGATGGCCGCTCACACCATAGGCTTTGAAACTTTCGGCCGCCTCTGAAAACAGGGAGCCGACTGCCGCCTTGCGACCCGCGCCGGAGACCCCCGATTTGCAGTCCGCCACAATGCTGCTCTCGTCAATTAACGGATTTGCACCGCTGATCAAGGGTTTTAGCGCCAATTGCACAGCCGTGGGGTAGCAACCGGCCAAACCCACCAACTTCGCTTTTTTCAGTTCGGTGCGTGCTGACTCAACCAAGCCATAGCAGGCATTTCCTAGTAGCTCGGGCTCTGAATGTGGCATGCCATACCATTTTTCGAATTCGGCGGTGTCTTTCAGGCGGAAGTCTGCGCCTAAATCAATCACCCTTATGCCCGCATTCACCAGTTCAGCGGACTGGGCCATGGCTACACCATGAGGGGTGGCAAAAAACACCACATCGCATTCTTTCAGGGATTCGAAGGTAGGTTCGGTGAAAGCGATATTCACGCGTTTGCGCAGAGCCGGGAACATGTCTGCTACTGGCTGGCCAACTTCGCCACGTGATGTGATTGCTTTCAGTTCTGCCTGCGGGTGCAGGGCCAACAGGCGAAGAAGTTCAGACCCTGTGTAACCGGTTCCGCCGACAATGCCTACCTTGATCATGACTAATCCTTGTGCTGAAAAGAAAAAAAGCCGCACATTTGTGCGGCTTTCGATTGTAACCCAGCTGGGAGGGCTGCTGGGTGTAAACGATATGACAGCTTGGCGCTGGTTTATCGCTTGGAGAACTGCTTGCGGCGACGGGCGCCACGCAGACCCACTTTCTTACGTTCAACTTCACGTGCATCACGTGTCACCAAGCCTGCTTTGGACAGGGTTGGCTTCAGTTCTGCGTCGAAGTCGATCAAGGCACGGGTCAAGCCGTGACGGACTGCGCCAGCCTGGCCAGTTTCGCCGCCGCCGCGTACGTTTACCTTGATGTCAAAAGTTTCTACGTTCTCGGTCAGTACCAAAGGTTGACGTGCAACCATCTGGCCTGTTTCGCGAGCGAAGTATTCAGTCAAAGGCTTGCCGTTCACGATGAACTGGCCAGTACCTTTCTTGATAAAAACACGGGCCACTGAGCTTTTGCGGCGACCGGTTCCGTAATTGTATTCACCAATCATGGTTCACCTCAGATTTCAAGTGGCTTGGGTTGTTGTGCGGAATGCGGGTGCTCTGCTTCAGCGTAGATCTTCAATTTCTTGATCATCGCGTAGCCCAGAGGACCTTTTGGCAACATGCCTTTCACAGCTTTCTCCAGCGCGCGGCCAGGGAAGCGTTCTTGCATCTTGTCAAAGTTCGTTTCGTAAATACCGCCGGGGTAACCAGAGTGGCGGAAATACTTCTTGTTCAGGCCTTTCGTACCTGTAACGCGCAATTTACCGGCATTTACAACAACAATGAAGTCGCCTGTGTCGATGTGCGGTGTGAATTCAGGTTTGTGTTTACCACGGAGGCGGCGTGCAACTTCACTGGCTACACGTCCCAACACCTTGTCGGTGCCGTCGATCACAAACCACTCTTGTTTAACCTCACCGGGTTTCGCTGAGTAGGTTTTCATGATTTTTCCTTAAAGATAAAAAAGTGCTTTTTACCTGTCTCCCCACTTGTACATACAGCCCACAATTACTATGCAGGTCTGTAGCCGAGGGGCTCTCCCAACAGGTAACCCGCGATTTTAGCAAAGTTTTTTGCTTTCGGTTAAACTTTTTTGGATGTTGCATAAAAAAAACCCAAGCACTGTGAGGTGCTTGGGTTTAATCCACCAAAGGAGGAGGGTGGAGGAGACAACTTTGCACTTGAAAGAAGCTCTGCGATTTTTGGTTCGTGGTTCATTCAAGTGACTACAATTTGAATTCTAGAGATTTTTCTGCTGCGGCGCAAGAGTCTGTTTTTGTTGTCCGAAATAAGCAACTTATTCCATATTTCAAAAGTGGATTAAAAAAATCCAATAAAAACAATTGGTTGAAAATATTGCTAGTGACTGACTGGTTATTTGTTAACTCAGTTTTATAAAATAGAGCAGTTTTTCAACTTCTTTTCAGTAAATATTGTGCAATGCATAATGAGTGATTAATCATAAATAAGGAGCTTTATGGAAGCCGAAGTTAGCTGGTCCGGGTTGCCCGGTATGTCATTTGTGGCCACAACAGGCAGTGGGCATATGTTGTGTATGGATGGTGCCCCAGACGGTGGTGGTAATAACCTGGCTCCGCGTCCAATGGAGGTCGTGTTGGCAGGCACTGGCGCATGTACGGCCTATGACGTGGTGTTGATTCTGCGCAAAAGCGGTCAGGATATTCGCGACTGCAAGGTCAAAATGAGTGCGGAGCGTGCTGAAGAAGCCCCGAAGGTTTTCACCAAAATCAACTTCCACTTTCAGGTGATTGGCCGGGGATTAAAGCCCAATCTCGTCGACCGAGCCATTAAGTTGTCTCATGAGAAATACTGCTCAGCGTCTGCCATGCTGGGCAAAACGGCTGAGTTGGTGTTCACCCACGAAATTATTGAAGATTAAATTTTCTGTGCAAGTGTGGTCATGACCTTCGACATGGCGGTCATGGCCAGTTTCACGGGCATGGGCAGGTTGTTGGCTCCCTGGTCGATCGCCGTTTGTCCGTGCTCAATCTCGTCTTGGCGCATTTGTTCCAGAATCGCCCTGGACTGTTGATCGCCAGCAGGCAGCTTGCCCAAGTGGTCGTTCAGGTGCTTTTCAACCTGCTTCTCTGTTTCCGCCATGAATCCGAGGCTAACCTTGTCGCCCAAGGTGCCCGCAACAAAACCCAAAGCGAATGCGCCCCCATACCAGAATGGATTTAACAGGCTGGGGCGAGCACCCAGTTGGTCGAGTCGCTCTTGGGTCCAGGCCAGGTGGTCGGCCTCTTCTTTGGCGGCTTGGTCAAACAACGCCTTCTTTTCGGGGTCTTTGCTGGCCAGTGCCTGGGCTTGATAAAGCGCCTGCGCGCAAATTTCCCCCACGTGGTTGACTCGCATCAGGCCAATCACCTGTTCTTTCTCCGAGTCGCTTAGTTGTTCCGCGGGTAAATTTTGCCCGGCAGGGTTAGGCCGCTGCGCCACGGGCGTTGCAGCCAGTGTTTTCAATGCCTTGTCGACTTCACCAATTACGGCGTCCAGAGAAGGCAGCTTGGGCAGGTTTGGAAAGCCAGGCAGGCCAGAAAAGCGAGGAGGTTGATTTGGCATTACTACGCACCAATCCTGTGTTTTTTCAACGAAGTCTTCATTTTAACAAGGGATGCAAGTAAAATCCGCATCAACGCGCAACGAATTACAACGTCCCCGTGTTGGCTCCTGTTTCAGTTCTGAAACGGGTCTGCTTCATGGTGGCACCTTTTAGGCAAACCATGACTACCAAGAAAAAGCTCTTCATCAAAACCTTTGGCTGCCAGATGAATGAGTACGACTCCGACAAAATGGCCGATGTACTGGGTAGCTCAGACGGTCTGGAGCGAACAGACACCCCGGATGACGCAGATATTATTTTGTTCAACACTTGTTCGGTGCGTGAAAAAGCACAGGAAAAAGTGTTTAGCGATTTGGGTCGTGTCAAACACCTGAAAAAATCCAACCCCAACCTGATTATTGGCGTGGGCGGTTGCGTGGCCAGCCAGGAAGGCAAGGCGATTGTTGACCGTGCCCCGTATGTGGATGTGGTGTTTGGTCCTCAAACGCTGCACCGATTGCCGCAACTGATCAAGCAGCGCCGAGACACACACCGGCCCCAAGTGGACATTTCTTTTCCTGAAATTGAAAAGTTCGATAATTTACCCTTGGCCAAGAACACTGGTGCCACTGCATTTGTATCCATCATGGAAGGTTGCAGCAAGTATTGCAGTTTCTGTGTGGTGCCCTACACGCGCGGTGAGGAAATTTCCCGTCCGTTTGATGATGTTCTGGTAGAAATCGCTGATCTCGCAGACCAGGGTGTGCGGGAAATCAATTTGCTGGGGCAAAACGTGAATGCCTATCGCGGGAAGATGGGCGATACCAGCGAAATTGCAGATTTTGCGCTGTTGCTTGAATATGTCTCGGAAGTGCCAGGTATTGAGCGGATTCGCTTTACCACCTCGCACCCCAAGGAGTTTGGTCCGCGCCTTATTCAGGCATATGCCAGGTTGCCCAAACTGGTGGATCATCTACATTTGCCTGTTCAGGCGGGTTCGGACCGAATACTTTCAGCAATGAAGCGCGGATATACCGCACTGGAATACAAGTCGATCATTCGCAAACTGCGTGAAATTCGCCCAAATATTTCAATGTCTTCTGATTTCATCGTGGGATTCCCAGGTGAATCCGAGGCCGATTTCGAGAAAACCATGGACCTGATCAATGCCGTGGGTTTCGACACTTCGTTTTCCTTCGTATACAGCCCACGCCCCGGAACGCCTGCGGCGGATCTTGAGGACGGTGTTGACCAAGTGACCAAACTCAAGCGTTTGGCGCGCCTCCAAAAAACAATTCAAGACCACGCCACCAGCATCAGCAAGTCCATGGTGGGTACACGTCAAAAGGTGTTGGTTGAAGGTCCATCCAGAAAAGACCCCGCCGAGTTGGCAGGGCGGACCGAGAACAACCGGGTGGTTAACTTTGCAGGAAATGCTCGCATGGTGGGGCAAATCGTTGAATTAGACATTGTGGAGGCTTATCCCAATTCCTTGCGCGGACAGGTGCCGATCACGGCTGCCTGATATCCGTCATTTTTTTCGGTTATCCTTGAGCCGTTATTGTTTGCAGAGGTTTATCCTCCCGTATGTCAGAACCGAGTCCGTCGCAGGTCCCCAGTAAAAAAGAACGGGGCCTGCTAGAACGTTTGTCTTCGTTGTTGCTTCGCGAGCCTGAGGACAGGGAGCAACTGTTGGAAGTGCTACAACAGGCCCATGAAAGAAATCTACTGGACGCTGATGCGCTCTCAATGATTGAGGGTGTCATGCAGGTTAGCGACCTGTCTGCGGGAGACATCATGGTGCCCCGGGCGCAGATGGATGCGATCAACGCTGAAGATTCTATCGACCAAATTGTGGCTTTTGCAGTTGAAAAGGCGCATTCACGTTTCCCGGTGTACGAGGGCGAACGTGACAACGTAATCGGTGTCTTGCTGGCCAAGGACCTGCTTCGCATACATGCCGACTCAGAAGTCAATTTACGAGACATGTTGCGCCCGGCGGTCTTTATTCCTGAAAGCAAACGCTTGAATGTATTGCTGCATGATTTTCGCCTGAACCGAAATCACATCGCCCTTGTGGTTGATGAATATGGTGGAGTAGCTGGCTTGCTGACCATCGAAGACGTGCTTGAGCAAATTGTGGGCGACATTGAAGACGAGTATGACTTTGATGAAGAAGCCGACAATATCGTGAGCCTCGGCGGAGATCAGTTGGGCCTATATCGCGTCAAAGCGTTAACCACGATTGAACAGTTCAATGAAACATTTGGAACCGAGTTTTCAAATGAGCATGCAGATACCTTGGGCGGATTGCTGACCGACCAACTGGCGCGCCTGCCCGCGCGTGGCGATGTGGTTGAATTGCCACCTTTTCGCTTTGAAGTATTGCGTGCAGACGCTCGGCAAGTGCACCTGCTTCGGGTTCAGAAAATTGAACCTGCACCCGATAACACCAATACCAATTCATTCACCGAGAACTCCGACTACGACAGGCCCACTTGATGTACTCCTTTTTGGCAGGCGCGTTTTTGGGGGCGCCTTGGGTGTTGTCATTCGCCCCACTTTCCCTGTGGTGGCTTGGCTTGGTGCTGCTCGCAGTGTTGCCTTTTGTGGCCCGGAAAACCAGCCGCCCTTGGCTGACCGGCCTGGCATTTGGTTGGTCGGCCTACGGCTTTGGTGTTTCATGGTTGCACATTAGCCTGCACACCTATGGTGGTTTGCCTTCCATGCTGGCTTGGGCGGCCATTGCCGCCTTTACGCTTTATTTGGCACTTTTTCCTGCCTTGGCCTTGTGGATTTACTGTCGTTTTTCGGTTCTGCGCGAGCAGTCGCTACTTGGCACAACATTTAACGCATTGCTTTGGGCTGCCCTTTGGACGTTTTTTGAATGGGCTCGTGGCACATTCATGACCGGTTTTGCCTGGCTGGGACTAGGCGACGCTTTGGTCGATTCCCCATTTACCAACTTGTTGCCTTGGTTAGGCAGCTACGGCAGTTTGTTTGTATTGATGCTGTTTGCTCATCTTGTTCTGTCTTTTGTAATGAATCGCCGACCCAGCAAGGTGTTTGCAGCTGCTGCTGTGTTGGGTGGCTTGCTGGTGCTGGTGCAGGTACCTGTGAAAACCCGAAGTGCAAGTCCTCTGACCGTGGTCGGGGTGCAAACCAATGTCGATCAAAGCATCAAGTTTGATCCTGATCTGATTGTCTCGAACATGCAAAAAGCCTTCGCCTTGGGCGATGTGGCCAAGCAACAGCTGTCCCAGCAGGGGGGCGGTTTGCTTGTGTTTCCCGAAACGGTGAATCCATTGGTGTGGACCGACACCCCGGTTGAATGGAGAACCACATTTCGCGACTTTGCAACGCCGGGCGAAACTGCCGTGATCATGGGGTCGGCCATTCAAGAGGGTTCTCAATATTTCAATTCCATTGTCATGTTTCAAGGTAACGAGGCCTTGGAAGCGCTTGAGGTGCCAGAAACACGCCATGACAAAAGGCATTTGGTGCCATTCGGTGAATTTATTCCACTTGGCTTCAAATGGTTTGTGGCCATGTTGAATATGCCCATGGGCGAGTTCACCTCCGGGTCAGGTCCTCTAAAGCCTTTCATGGTCCGCGGCAATGCCTTGGCTTCCACAGTGTGTTACGAAGATATTTTTAGTGGTGAGTTTGCAGGATTGGTCGCCAATTCCACCCAAGAACCGTCCATGTTTGTGAATTTGAGCAATCTTGCCTGGTTTGGTCAGTCCTGGGCTCTTGATCAGCATGCTCAAATGGGCCGCACCCGGTCGGCTGAACACCGCAAGCCTGGCTTGCGTGTCACCAATACGGGAGTGTCCGGTATTGTGAACGAGCACGGCCAGTGGACCCAGCGCGTTGAGCCCGGGCAGGCCTTGGTGTGGTCGGGGCAAGTCGAAGGCCGGTTGGGTCAAACCTTTTTCGCAAAGTGGGGCGATCGCCTGTGGTTTTCAATTTGGGGAGTGGTCCTTCTACTGCTGTGCGTGCGTGAATGGCGCCTGAGGGCTTACAATAGAGCCCATTCAATCAATCTGTAAAATTTAAAAGCCATGTCAATTAGTCCAGTCAACGAAATCGTTGAAGAAATGCGTGCAGGCCGCATGGTTATTCTCGTCGACGAGGAAGACCGTGAAAACGAGGGAGACCTTGTGTTGGCCGCCGACTTTGTTACGCCAGAGGCCATCAATTTCATGGCCAAGTATGGCCGTGGCCTCATTTGTCTGACATTGACCGAAGCTCGTTGTCGCGAGCTGGGCTTGCGCCCCATGGTGGCAGCCAATGGCTCCTCTCACGGTACCAATTTCACGGTCTCCATCGAAGCCGCAGAAGGTGTGTCGACTGGCATATCTGCAGCAGATCGCTCCCACACCATTCGTGTGGCGGTTAACAAGAACTCCAAGCCAGAAGACTTGGTACAGCCCGGTCATATTTTTCCTCTGACGGCAGTGAATGGCGGAGTCCTCATGCGCGCCGGGCACACTGAAGCGGGTTGCGACCTGGCTGCCATGGCTGGCCTTAGCCCGGCCTCGGTTATTTGCGAGATCATGAAAGACGACGGCACCATGGCCCGTTTGCCCGATCTGGTGGAATTCGCCAAAGAACACAACCTGAAGATTGGCACCATTGCGGACCTCATTCAGTACCGCAGTACCAAAGAGTCGCTGATCGAGCGTATGCACGAACGTGTTATTGACACAGTACAGGGTCAATTCAAGTGTATTTCCTTCCGTGACAAACCTACAGGCAGCGCACACTTTGCGTTGGTGTATGGTCAACTGAATCCAGACACCGAGGCTTTGGTGCGTGTGCACGAACCTACTTCGTTGATCGATTTTCTTGAAGTGAATTTGTCCGAACACTCCTTCTCCATCCCAGCGGCCATGAAGAAAGTGGTGGAAGAGGGGGCAGGTGTAATTGTGCTTCTGAACTGCGATGTGTCTTCTGATCGCTTGTTGGGGCAGTTTGCCTCGCTGGATGACATCGAGCAGCGCGGCATAACCGCGCGAAAAGGAGCAGGATCAAACCCTGACTTGCGCACTTACGGTATCGGAGCGCAAATTCTGCGTGATCTGGGTGTCAACAAAATGAAATTGCTGTCCCGACCACGGAAAATGCCAAGCATGACCGGGTTTGATTTGGAAGTGTCAGGTTATGTCAACGGAGAAACGAAATGAGCAACAGTCCAGGAAGTGTGCCTGCTAATTTGAATGGCGATGGCATTCGCGTGGGTGTGGTTCAGGCCCGCTTCAACGAAGAAATTACCAATGGTCTTTGGGCCGCCTGTTGCAGCGAATTGCTGCGCTTGGGTGTGCTGAACGAAGATATCTTGCACATCACCGTGCCCGGCGCAATGGAAATTCCAATCGCATTGCAGCGTCTGGCGTTTTCTGGTGAGTTTGATGCTTTGATTGCCTTGGGTGCCGTAATCAAGGGTGACACCTATCATTTTGAAATCGTATGTGGGGAAAGTGCCCGCGGCATTTCAAGCGTGGCCTTGGCGCACGATGTTCCCGTGGTGAACATGGTGTTGACAACCTACACCGAGGATCAGGCGATCGAGCGAATTGAAGACAAGGGGGTTGATGCCGCCCGCTGCGCCGTGGAAATGGGCAATTTAATGATGACGCTGGACGACAACCTGCCCGGCGTTGATGACGAGGAAGAAGACGATGAGTGAAGCCAGCAAGCCTGATTCGGGCAAGAGGCAAGGCCACACGC
The DNA here is from genome assembly GCF_002377005.1 of Limnobacter sp. UBA3528. Lineage (NCBI taxonomy): Bacteria > Pseudomonadati > Pseudomonadota > Betaproteobacteria > Burkholderiales > Burkholderiaceae > Limnobacter > Limnobacter sp. UBA3528. The sequence goes on from NZ_DFOZ01000019.1 coordinate 139,366, forward strand.
GCAACGCTCGTCGACGATCGCGTGAGTTGGCTTTGCAGGGCTTGTATCAATGGTTTTTAAATCCCACAGAAGTCGGTGAAGTCGATGCGCACATTCGTGATGCGCCTGGTTTTGACAAGGCCGATCGCGAGCATTACGAGTCGCTGTTGCACGGTTCGGTGCACCACTTGGAAGACTTGATGCATCAAATTCAGCCGTTCATTGATCGCCCATGGGGCGAGCTCAGCCCGGTGGAGAAAGCCGTGCTTGTACTGGCCAGTCATGAAATGAATACGCACGCTGAAATTCCCTATCGAGTGGTGATCAACGAGGCTGTTGAGTTGACCAAAACTTTCGGGGGCACTGACGCATTCAAGTTCGTTAATGGCGTGCTCGACAAGGTAGCCGCCCAGGCGCGCGATTCCGAAATCAAGGCGCAGGCGAACAGTCAGTCTAGCTAATATTCAAGAGGCGTTTTGGAATTCGACCTAATTCATCGCTATTTCAAAACTCCTTTTGGCAGGCTTGCACGGGCCAATGCCAACACGGTGCTGGTTGGTATCGGAGACGACTGTGCCACCCTCCAACTTTTACCTGGCCACCATCTATACACTTCCACCGACACCTTAGTGGAGGGTGTTCATTTTTTTTCAGATGACTCGCCTCATGCGACTGGTTGGAAAGCCTTAGCCTGTAACCTCTCCGATCTCGCTGCCAGCGGGGCGAGTCCTCTTGGTTTTACGCTGAATTTGAGTTTGCCCGAAATCAATGAAAGTTGGCTTGCCGATTTTTCTGCTGGTTTGCTTGATGTTGCTACCCGGTTTAACTGCCCATTGGTAGGTGGTGATACCACTTCAGCTGGCCCCAATCCATCGAAAACTCTGTCAATCACCGTGTTTGGACAGGCCCCGATTACACACCGTGGATTCAACCGGGCGCACGCAAAAATCGGCGAAGAAGTCTGGCTGAGTGGCACACCAGGGCTCGCCCGTTTGGGGCTTTTGCTTGAATACCAAAGACGAGACCGCTTGGCGGAATGTTGTCAGGGTAGCGAATTGCATCAGGTTCAGGTTCTGCTGGATGCCATGCCGGAACATCTCCGCCAGAGCGCAGTAATTCAGCTTGGCACGCCGCTTCCACGCCTTGAGCTTGGGGTACGACTACATGGATTTGCCAGCGCGTGCCTTGATCTGTCCGATGGTTTGAGTGGCGATTTGGCCCATATTTCCAAAGCAAGCGACGTGTCTGCGGTACTCGTCCAGTCGTCCCTAGAATCATTGTGGCGAGAACGTTGGCCAGAGATCTGCCAACGTGCCGATGCGGCTGAATTGTTGAAAATTTTGGTGACTCAAACTCTGAAGGGTGGCGATGATTTTGAATTGTGTTGGACAGCCCACCCGAACTACCACGATGCAATACAATCCTTTGGGGGAGGTCTGCATTGTGTGGGTTTCATTGAGCCCGGAAGCGGCATTTGGCTTCAATCGCCAAACGCGGATCGTACTCGAGTATCTGCCCGTTCTTACAACCATTTTGCCGAGACCCAGAATTGAGCTCAATCCACCGTTCTCGACCTGACTGGCGGTTTATGCTGGCCCATCCGGCGCACTTGTTGGCATTGGGGTTTGGTAGTGGTTTGGCGTGGGTTTTGCCCGGAACCTTTGGCACATTGATGGGTTGGCTTTTGTATGTGTGGCTGGACCCCTACTTGGCTGCTGGTCAATGGGCTTGGGTAATTGGTGGTGCCTTCATCGCAGGTGCCTGGGCTTGCCAAATCACAGGAAAAGCATTGGGAATTATCGATCACGGGGGTATCGTCTGGGATGAAATCGTTGCGATCTGGCTGGTGTTGTTTGTGGCTTCTAATCATTTTTCCAGCCCCACGGAGCAATTGGCCTGCGTGGCACTGTTCAGATTTTTTGATATGGTGAAACCTCCGCCCATTCGCTGGTTCGATCGACATTGGAAAAATGGTTTTGGTGTAATGTTCGATGACATCGTCGCGGCTTTCATGACTTTGTTAATGCTGGCCGTATATTTGTACTTTTTGAAGTGAATTCAACTTTGACCACTCTTGACCAAGCACTCTTGCTGCAAATTGCGGACACATTCAATGCATCGGCTGGCAAGCTCGGTGTAGTCGAATCCTGCACTGGGGGTGGGCTTGGTTCAGCATTGACCAGCCTTCCGGGCTCCAGTGACTGGTTTGAGGGCGGGTTGATCACCTATTCAAACAAAGTAAAAATGAAGTCGGTCTATGTGCGTGAGTCGACTTTGGAACAACACGGCGCAGTCAGTGAAGAATGTGTCAAAGAAATGGCCAATGGCGGAATGATTGCCTTGGGTGTGGACTGTTGTTTGTCAGTGTCTGGTATCGCCGGCCCTGGAGGTGGCTCGGCGGGTAAGCCAGTTGGCACTGTGTGGTTTGGTTTGGCGGTTCGACACAAGTCGATCGAGGCTTTTCACCATGTTTTTGAAGGTGATCGCGACGCCGTTCGTCAACAGGCGGTACAAGCCGGGTTAACCATTCTGTCAAAAGTATCACTCAAAAAGGCTGTATAGATTTACAGTAAAAACTGTGCAATAATTCGGAAATCGAAACCCAATTCAGTTGAAGGCAGACCATGGAAGATCTCAGAACCAAAAACCAATCCTCGGAAAAAGTCAAAGCCTTGGCCGCTGCGCTTAGCCAAATTGAAAAGCAGTTTGGCAAGGGCAGTATCATGCGTTTTGGTGAAAACGAGATCATCGACGACATCCAGTCTGTATCCACCGGTTCCTTGGGGCTCGACATTGCTTTGGGCATCGGCGGTCTTCCACGCGGTCGGGTTGTAGAAATCTACGGCCCTGAATCCTCCGGTAAAACCACATTGACCTTGCAAGTCATTGCTGAAATGCAAAAACTGGGCGGCACCTGTGCTTTTATCGATGCTGAACACGCGCTCGATGTTCAATACGCCGCCAAATTGGGCGTTAATTTGCCCGATTTGTTGATTTCCCAGCCTGACACAGGTGAACAGGCACTCGAGATCGTGGATGCCCTGGTTCGGTCAGGCTCAGTTGATTTGGTGATTGTTGACTCCGTGGCAGCGCTGACACCCAAGGCTGAAATCGAAGGCGACATGGGCGACTCCTTGCCAGGTCTTCAAGCCCGACTAATGAGCCAAGCCTTGCGTAAATTAACTGCGAACATCAAGCGTACCAATTGTCTGGTTATTTTCATTAACCAAATTCGAATGAAAATTGGCGTCATGTTCGGCAGCCCCGAGACTACGACTGGCGGTAATGCCCTGAAGTTTTATTCCTCTGTTCGCCTGGATATTCGTCGAATCGGCTCTATCAAAAAGGGTGAGGAAGTAATTGGCAGCGAAACCCGGGTCAAGGTCGTAAAAAACAAGGTGAGTCCTCCCTTCAAACAGGCGGAGTTCGATATTCTTTACGGTCAGGGAACGTCACGAGAAGGTGAAGTTGTTGACCTGGGCGTGTTGCACGGATTTGTCGACAAAGCGGGTGCCTGGTATTCCTACAACGGTGAAAAAATCGGTCAAGGCAAAGACAACGCCCGCGACTTTTTGAAAGCCAACCCAGTGATGGCGGCTGAAATCGAGAATAAGATCCGCGAAAAGCTGGGGGTGCGCTTGCTTGAAGAAGCAGCCGCAGCGCCGGTGACCAAGAAAAAGAATGAAGTCGAAGACGCCGAATAAGTTGCCAGGTAAGTCAAACAGGCGTTCATTTGGAAGTGCCACAGGTTCGAGCAAACCTGTGGCGTCCGCAAAATCGAAAGTTGTGGCACTCCTGGCCCGCAGGGAACACAGTCAAACTGAACTTCGCGCCAAGTTACTGCAGCGTGGTTATGAACCCACTGAGGTAGAGGACGCCATTGAATGGGCAACTTCACATCAATTTCAATCCGATGAGCGTTTCAAACTAAGTCTGTTTCGCAGGCGTGCGCCCACATTTGGGGACCGTGCGATTGCCGCTGAGTTGGGGCAACACGGTTTGGCAGGCGTTAAATCGCTTTCGAACGATGATTCAGAACCCCAAATTTTGAGTACTGAAGAAGACCGGGCCTTCGACTGGATCAAGCGCAGGCAGTTTTCAAGCCTGGAGAGCGTTTTAGGCGTGGAGTCTGCTGTTGATCAAGCTCAATTGTTGGTTTTAAAATCCAAGGTTTATCGGGCTCTTTCAGCCCGTGGGTTTGAATTTGGCAACATTGAACGCGCCTGGCGGCGCATTCTAGCTGAGTTCAAATCCAATGCGTGATATGATCCACTCCGGCTTATGTGTTTCCATAGAAGTGATAGTCTAGTTAAATAACGAAGCGTTATTCAACGACACAAGAAGCAAAGAAAGAGATGGATAAAAACCTTCATAGCATGCCCGGCATGCCTCATCCTTGCCTCGGCTTTACGTCCGAGAACCCGCTTGCGCTGTCACGCGAAAAAAACACTCTCCACTTTACAATGTTGTCAGTTTGGTCGCCTTGTTGCGCCTAGCCGATTTGCATTAACTTTCCCAGCAAGGAATTCAAATGAAGATTCACGAGTATCAAGGCAAGGAAATTCTGAAGAAGTATGGTGTAGCTGTTCCTACCGGCTATCCCTGTTTTTCAATCGACGAGGCGATTGCTGCCGCAGAAAAACTGGGCGGCCCGGTTTGGGTGGTGAAGGCGCAAATTCACGCAGGTGGTCGCGGCAAAGGCGGTGGCGTGAAAGTGGCAAAGAGCATGGACGATGTAAAAACGTATGCTAGCCAAATTCTGGGCATGCAGTTGATCACCCATCAAACAGGCCCAGAAGGCCAGAAAGTCAGCCGCTTGCTGGTTGAAGAGGGTGCCGACATCAAAAAAGAATACTACGTTGGCATGGTGGTTGACCGTGTTACGCAGCGTGTTTGCGTCATGGCATCTAGTGAAGGCGGCATGGAAATTGAAGAGGTGGCGGAACACACGCCTGAATTGATTCACAAGGTGTACGTAGATCCGGTTGCAGGCCTAACCGACGCCGAAGCGGACGATCTGGCGGTAAAAATTGGTATCCCAGCAGGTTCCGTTGCCAAAGCGCGAGTGGCATTTCAGGGTTTGTACAAGGCATTTTGGGAAACTGACGCCAGCCTGGCCGAAATCAACCCACTGATCCTGACTGGCTCTGGCGACATCATCGCACTGGATGCGAAGCTGAACTTCGATTCCAATGCCTTGCATCGTCATCCCGAAATCGTCGCCTTGCGCGATCTGGCCGAAGAAGACCCTGCTGAAATTGAAGCCAGCAAGTTCGATCTGAGCTATATCAGTCTGGATGGAAATATTGGTTGCCTGGTGAACGGTGCTGGTTTGGCCATGGCCACCATGGACACCATCAAGTTGTTTGGTGGCGAGCCTGCCAACTTCCTGGATGTGGGCGGCGGTGCCACCACTGAGAAAGTGACTGAAGCTTTCAAAATTATGTTGAAAAACCCCAACCTGAAAGCCATTTTGGTAAATATCTTCGGCGGCATCATGCGTTGCGACGTGATTGCAGATGGCGTGGTTGCTGCATCGAAAGCGGTGGGTTTGTCGGTTCCCTTGGTTGTGCGCATGAAAGGTACTAACGAAGACTTGGGCAAGAAAATTTTGGCTGAATCTGGTTTGCCAATTATTGCAGCGAACACCATGGGCGAGGCTGCACAAAAAGTGGTGGCTGCGACGAAAGGCGCTTAATCGCCTGGTGCTCCACATTTGACAGCCATTCAACACGAAAAAGGATTTTCACAATGTCTATTCTCATTAACAAAGACACCAAGGTAATTACCCAAGGTATTACTGGTAAAACTGGTCAGTTCCACACGCGTATGTGCCGTGAATACGCCAACGGCAAGAACTGTTTTGTTGCGGGTGTGAACCCCAAAAAAGCTGGCGAAGATTTCGAGGGTGTGCCCATTTATGGCACCGTGGCCGATGCCAAAAAACAGACTGGTGCCAACGCATCTGTCATTTACGTTCCGCCTCCCTTCGCTGCGGCTGCCATCTGGGAAGCCGTTGAGGCTGATCTGGATTTGGTGATTTGTATCACCGAAGGCATTCCCGTTCGTGACATGATCGAAGTGCGTGATCGCATGCGTAGGGAAGGACGTAAAACCATCGTTGTGGGGCCAAATTGCCCAGGCGTCATTACACCCGATGAAATCAAGATCGGAATCATGCCCGGTCATATTCACAAAAAGGGCCGTATCGGTGTTGTATCTCGGTCCGGTACCCTGACCTATGAAGCAGTGGGTCAGTTGAGTGAGTTGGGCTTGGGGCAGTCTACTGCGGTGGGCATTGGTGGCGATCCAGTGAATGGATTGAAGCACATCGACGTGATGCGAATGTTCAATGATGATCCCGACACCGATGCAGTGGTCATGATTGGTGAAATTGGTGGCAGCGACGAGGAAGAGGCAGCCTTGTGGGTGAAAGACAACATGAAGAAGCCCGTGGTTGGTTTCATTGCTGGTGTGACAGCCCCCCCCGGAAAGCGCATGGGCCATGCTGGCGCCATCATCTCTGGCGGTAAAGGTACAGCTCAGGAGAAGCTGGCCATTATGGAAGAGTGCGGTATTACCGTGACCAAAGACCCGTCCGTGATGGGCCAATTGCTGAAGAAGGCGATCGGGGCGTAATTCGTCGCGGTCCATAAAAACCCCACCATTCACTCAGAATGGTGGGGTTTTTCTTTTTAACCCTAGCGGGGGTACTTCACGCAGGCCGAACACCGAAGAATGGTTTCTCAACACCACTTTTCGATGCGAGGAATGCGACGATGAATAATCCCAGAGCTTTTACCCGAAGTCAGGTTTCTAAGGGCTTCACCCTGATCGAGCTGATGATTGGCATTGCAATTATTGGCGTGCTGTCGGCCATTGCCATCCCTGCGTTTCAAGATTACTTGAACCGTGCAAAGGTTACCGAGTTAATGAATATTGCCCAGTCTTGCAAGGCAGGTATTATTGAATACACAGCCACAACAAACGCATGGCCAGCCAACGCTGGTGATGCGGGGTGTCAGTCCAACGTGGCTGCGCAAAGTCAGTACGCACGTCAATTGCTTGTGGGGGCAAACGGTAGAATTCAGGTTACTTTTCAAGCCAACACGGTCGCTGCCGGTATCGTTGCCAACAATTTCATTGCGCTTATTCCCTTCACGGGTGGTGCAAGGCACACAGACCCGTTGCAGCCAGTGGGTGAATGGCGTTGCGTGACCAACGTTACTCCGGAGTTCCGGCGCTATCTTCCCGCGGCCTGTCGTAACAACAACGTTAACTAAAGTTTACCGAGTGAAATCACTCTTGCCACCGCGTTTTTCAACGAGTTTGGTTTGAGTCATCACCATGCCTTTGTCGATCGCTTTCAGCATGTCGTAAATGGTGAGAAGCCCTACCTGAACACCGGTCAGGGCTTCCATTTCCACGCCGGTTTTGCCCACGGTTTGTGCGGTGCAGGTGCAATGAACCTCGCAGAGTTCATCGTTCAGTTCAAATTCAACTGCCAACCTTGTCAGGGGTAGCGGGTGACAAAGAGGAATAAGATCAGACGTACGTTTTGCACCTTGAATGGCTGCGATCCTTGCTACTCCCAATACATCGCCTTTTTTGGCCGTTCCGGCCTTTAAAACCTGGTAGGCCTCGTTCCCCAGCTGTATGGTGCCAGTGGCCACCGCTTTGCGTTCGGTTTCACTTTTCCCGCCCACATCGACCATGTGTGCATTGCCTTCCTGGTCAAAGTGCGTAAGTCCGTTCATTGTTGTAATCCCCTGCTGACTAATCAATCAACTTCAAGGCGTTTACCTAAATTTACCCAAGGAAACCTTGCTGCAAACCGGAAGTTGATTGAACTTGTTTTTCATCGCGCTATCATACCCACACTACCACCGTAAAAAGCCCATGATGCGTCTTGATTTTAGGAAAAGTGTTGCGAGTGTGCTGTGCAGTACCCTGCTGCTGTCTTCCATGTTGTCGCCGATCGCGCATGCGGACGGCTTGAATAACTTGCCTAGCCTGGGTGATGCCGGCGGGGCTGAGCTTTCTGTTCAGGACGAGCGCCGGTTGGGCGCGTTAATCATGAAGGATTACCGGGCTTTTGGAGCGGTAAACACTGATCTTGAGATCACGGCTTACATCAGTCGATTGGGCAACAAGATTGTTCAAGCTGCATCGGAATCTCCGTCCAATTTTGAGTTTTTTCTGGTCACCGACAAATCAGTGAATGCATTTGCCATGCCCGGCGGCTATATTGGTGTGCATACTGGACTAATCGCAGCCTCTCAAACAGAATCTGAATTGGCCTCTGTGTTGGCTCACGAAGTGGGGCACGTAACCCAACGCCACATTGCCCGCCGGTTTGGGCAGCAAAAGCAAACCAGCCTTGTGGCCACTGCCGCCATGATTGCAGCATTACTGGTTGCTGGTTCTAATCCCCAGGCGGCTTCCGGCCTCATGGCGGCCGGTGCAGGCTACTCCATCGATCAGCAATTGTCTTTTTCTCGTGACGCGGAGCGGGAAGCAGATCGGGTTGGATTTTTAACCCTTCAGCAAGCGGGTTTTGATACCCAGGGCATGGTTGATTTTTTTGGGCGTTTGCAAACAGCATCCCGTCTATACGAAAACAATGCGCCTTCTTATTTGCGCACTCATCCGCTAACCACCGAGCGAATTGCTGATATTCGTAACCGGGCTGGCCTGGAAAGCAGCTCAAATCGAAATCAAAACCAGTCAAGCCTGGAATTTGAGCTTATACGGGTGAAGTCCATCGTGTTTGCAGAACGAAGTAATCAGCAGTTGGCTGATCGTTTGCGAACTTTCGAATCACCCAACGAGCAAGAGGGCATCAAAGATCCAGTTGCTTTAACTTATGGTCGCTCACTCGTGTTGAATTCGATGGGGCGTAAGCAGGAGGCCCTGGCAGCCAGTGAAAAGGCCATCGAGTTGTTCAAATCTGGGCAATCTGTGGTCAAGAAAACCGAGGTTCCCTTGCTGCTTCAAAGTCAACGCATGCGAATGGCTATGGATGTAAGCTTGCCCTTGGCCTCGGCACCCATGGACCGGCGTCCTGTACGTGACCGCTCGGCCTTGAATGCGCAGGAAAAGGCCACGCTTGGGCAACTGACAGCCTTGCGAAATGAATTTAAAAGTGAAATGTCAGTCCGTCTGATGTATGCCGAGGGCCTGCAGCGTTTGGGGTTATTTGCCGAGTCAGATGCATACCTGAAAGAGCTTTCCCAGGCCTATCGCTCGGTACCGGAGGTGTTTGATTTGCTAGCCCAAAGTGCCTTGGCCTTGAGAAAACCAGCGGAACATCACATGGCCTTGGCTCAGTCCTACAATGCACGCCAAGCCTATTTGCCCGCGATTGAACAGGCTGAAATTGCCAAGCGTTACGCGAAAGACAACTATTACTTGCTTGCAGAAATTGATGCCAAACAACGCGAATACAAGCGCAAAGCCGATGCTGAGCGTGAATTCGCCAAGTTTGGCAACTAATTGTGGTTGCTAGGTTTGGTAGTTAATCGTGAAGCCAATCAATGTCATTCTTTGTGATAATCACTGACTCGTTGTACTTCATTGGCCGAACCCAGCATCACTGCACAGCGTTGGTGTAAATCAGTGGGTTGTATGTCCAGAATTCGCTGGGTTGAATCAAAGCTTTTGCCCCCGGCTTGTTCTACAAGCAAGCTCATCGGGTTGGCTTCATACATCAGGCGCAGTTTGCCAGGTTTGTTGGGGTCACGCAGGTCTTTGGGGTACATAAAAATACCACCCCTGGTCAGCACACGATGCACATCCGCCACCATGGAGGCAATCCAGCGCATGTTGAAGTCTTTGCCGCGCACCCCGGTTTTCCCTTCGAGCAATTCAGCAATATAACGCTGCACTGGCTGATACCAGTGACGCTGATTCGACATGTTGATGGCAAATTCTTTGGTGTCTTCTGGTATGTCCATACTCTCGCTGGTTTGGATATACTGGCCTGCCTCACGGTCCAGTGTAAAGGCCACAACGCCCTTGCCAAACGTCAGTACCAGCGAGGTTTGGGGGCCGTACACCACATAACCTGCAGCCAGTTGTTCGGTACCAGGCTGCAAGAAGCTTTCATTGGTAATTTCTCCCACATCTGGATTGGGTAGGATGGAGAAAATAGTGCCAATCGACACGTTTACATCAATATTGCTCGAGCCATCCAAGGGGTCAAAAAGTACAAGAAATGGGCGATCCGAGTGCCCAGGTACTGGGGAACTGTCGTCCAGTTCTTCAGAGGCCATACCCGCGACAACACCGGTTGCAGCAAGCGCATCCAGAATCATGTCATTGGCAATGATGTCGAGCTTTTTTTGGGTTTCGCCCTGAATATTTTCTGAACCTGCGCTACCCAATACGCCGCCCAGCGCCCCTTTGTGAACCGCAGCAGAGATGGATTGCGATACGTCGGCAATGGCCGAGATCAGCACGCCCATGTGTGCATCGGCATGGTGTTCAAGGTATTGCGCCAAATTCATACTCATTGTTGTCCTCTGTTCAATTCAAAATTAATGGGTAGCAGCGTCTAGCGCCTTGCCAATCACTTCCCGTACATCTGGCGACAATTTGTCTGTGTTTAATATACGTTCTAGTTGTTTGTGCGCTTTTTCTTGCAAAGCGGGTACCAGCTTGGTCCAGCGGTCCAGGCCACGTGCCATTCGCGCGGCAACTTGTGGGTTAATGGTGTTCAGTTCAATGACAAGATCGGCCCACAGGGCATAACCCTCCCCTGAATGCGAGTGAAACACACTGGGGTTTTGCATCGCGAAAGCAGCCAGAAGCGAGCGAGCACGATTCGGGTTTTTCAGGGTAAAGGACGGGTGTTTCAGTAGTTCACGTACCGCCTGTAAAGTGTTCACGTTTTCATTGCTGGCAGGCACAGTGGCCTGCAACATAAACCACTTGTCAACAGCCAGCGCTTCATTTTTAAAGCGTTCGAAAAACTCCGCCAACTCCGGTGGGTTACCCGGACCGTTGTGCACAATATTGCTCAGTGCAGCCATGCGGTCGGTCATGTTGTTCGAGGCCGCATACTGCAACTTTGCCACATTCATTTCTTCGTCTGCAGCAGCTGTCACCAAATAGGCCAAAGCCACATTTTTCAGCGCACGCTGGCTTGCGGCCACTGCATTGTAGTTGTACGGTTGTCCGGTTACGTTGCGTGCCTCATAAATCGCCTTGAAGTCAGCCCCGAAGGTGCATGCCAACAAGTCGCGCAAGGTCGAACGTGCGAAATGCATGGCGACGGGGTCTACCAGTCCGTCGAATGCTTCAAGCAGAGTGCCTTCACTGGGCAACTGCAAGGCCAAAGCCAAAAAGCCGTCTGACAATTGCTTGTCGTTCAGCAAGTTTTCCACAATTTGCACGGCAGCCTGGGTATTTGTACCGTCGGTTTGCCCGCGTTGCAGGTAAATGTCCAAAATGGCTTTGCCATAAATTTTCTGGCATGCGTCCCAGCGGTTGAATGGGTCATTGTCGTGACCTGCCAAAAAGATAAGGTCATCCGTGGTGTGCGTGGTTTGCAGGATAACGGGTGCCGAAAATCCGCGCAGCAGCGAGGGTACTACAGTTGCATCCAACCCAGTGAATACGAATGTTTGCGTGTGCTCAGTAAAGTCGAGTACATCCCCATGTAGGGCACCGGCATGGTTTTCAAGTTGTAGTGGCATATCGCGACCACTGGCTTTTTCTACAAAACCCAATTTCACAGGAATGTGAAAAGCGGGTTTGCTCACTTGACCTGGGGTAGGGCGGCAGTTTTGTTTCAAGGTCAGTGCAAGTTGGCCATTGGTTTGCTTCCAGCTTGCGGATACTTCTGGGGTACCCGCCTGTGAATACCAATGACGAAACTGCTTTAAATCGAGTTCTGGATGCGCTTCCTGCAGGGAAGTTTCCATGGCGCTGACAAAATCTTCGCAGGTCACTGCCTGACCATCGTGGCGTTCAAAATAAATTTGCATGCCACGCTGAAACAACTGCTCTCCCAGCAATGTGTGCTGCATGCGAATAACTTCGGCGCCTTTCTCGTACACAGTCACTGTGTAGAAATTGTTGATTTCCTGATAACTGTCAGGTCGTATTGGATGGGCCATAGGGCCGGCATCCTCAGGAAACTGTGCGGCGCGCAGCACCTTCACATCTTCAATCCGTTTTACCGCGCGTGCAGAATCTGCCTGCACTTCATCCAGCCCTTCGGCCATCATGTCTGCAGAAAACTCTTGGTCGCGGAATACAGTCAAGCCTTCTTTTAACGAGAGTTGAAACCAGTCTCTACAGGTCACCCGGTTGCCGGTCCAGTTGTGAAAGTACTCGTGGCCCACCACGCTTTCGACGTTCTCGAAATCAATGTCTGTGGCCAATTCTGGGTTTGCAAACACAAACTTGGTATTGAAAATATTCAAACCCTTGTTTTCCATGGCGCCCATGTTGAAATCGGCTGTGGCCACAATCATGAACCTGTCCAAGTCCAGATCAAGGCCAAACCGTTCACGGTCCCAGTCGATCGACTTCTTCAGGCTCTGCATCGCAAAGTCAGTTTTGTCCAGGTTGCCCGGTTCAACCCACACTTGAAGCAATGCCGGTTTGCCATTGCCTTTCTTTACAGTTTCTTCTTGGCACACAAAGCGACCGGCCACCAAGGCAAACAGGTAGGCAGGCTTGGGAAATGGGTCTTCCCAACGTGTCATGTGCAAGCCCTCCCCCAGCTTCTTTTCCTCTATCAAGTTGCCATTGGACAAACTGACAGGGTGCGTGGCCTCGTTCGCAATCAGGGTGACTGTGAACTGGCTAAGTACGTCCGGACGGTCAGGGAAATAGGTAATACGTCTGAAACCTTGAGCCTCACATTGTGTGAAAAAGTTGCCGTTGGACACATACAGGCCTTCAAGCCGCGTGTTTTGGTCGGGTTGAATGTAGACGGTCACTTCCAGCACGCCTTCTCGGCCGGGTTGATGGATGGTCAGGCCAGTAGGGCTTTGAGTGTAGCGGGTGGTGTCCAGCTTTTCACCATTGAGCAGCACTTGATCCAGCTCAAGGTCTTCCCCATCCAGTTCAAGTGGCAAGTTGTCAGGGTATGAATAGTCCCACACTTGAAATTCCAGGCGACTTGCTACCTTGGTGCGCGACGGATTCAGCGTGAACGTCAAATCAGTGCGACTGATTTTGTAGTTCGGCGCTGTGTAATCCTTGCGATAAAAGGTGATAGGTACTTGTGCGTCTCTCATGCCGGGAATTCCTTGTTACTACTTAGTGGTCGTGACCGCAGTCTGGTCCGTGTTTGTGTTCATGAGCGTGCGAATGTCCATGGTCATGATCATGTCCGTGATCATGGTCACAGCAATCGTGGTGTTTCAGTTCCGGCACCACAATTTCCAGCATGGCTGCAGTCAGTGTGCTGAACTTCAACTCAAAATGCTCAAGCATGTGCATGCATTCGTGGCTTGCCACAACGCGCGCGCCGGTTTCATTTAACTGAACCGGCCAAAAGTTCAGGCCAGCCACATGAAGAAATTCTTCAAAGCCTTTCTGGCCTCGCGCTACTTCAAACAGCTCTTCTTTCGCGGCTGCCACAATCGCCCACTCGTTGGTGTTCGACACCAACTTGTCTCCTACTTCCACGGTGTCATGCAGGTGGCAAATCAGTGTGCTGCCATCGGTGGCTTTCACATCGTGAGGCACTTCTTGGCGCTCATCAAAAGTCAGTTCAATGGTTTTCGCATTGCGAAGCAACACAGCAGCCACTTTGTGATTGGCTTTAACCACCTTGTTGTAGACCACATCGTGGTTGTGGCCACAGTCCGGGCCGTGCTCGTGATCATGATGGTGATCGTGTGAATGGTCTGCGCTCATGGCGTGTCCTTCGAGGTAATTTAGTCGCGGAAATTTTCGAAACCCAGGGGTGTCTCGGTTACTTTTTGTTTCAGCAGGGCAATCGCACTTTGCAGGTCGTCGCGCTTTGCGCCTTGAATACGTACGGTGTCGCCCTGAATGCTGGCCTGTACTTTCATCTTGCTGTCTTTGATTTCCTTCACAACTTGCTTGGCCAAGTCTTTGTCCAGCCCGTTTTTCACAGTCACTGTCTGCTTGATTTTATCGCCCGATACTTTCTCTTTCTTGTCAAAAGTCAGGAAGCGAACATCCACATTTCGTTTCGCGCACTTGTTGCGAATAATCTCGGCGACCTGTTCAAGTTTGAAATCATCGTCGGCATATATCATGATGGTGTTTTCATTTAATTCGACTTTGGAATCGGAGCCTTTGAAATCAAAGCGGGTACCAATTTCTTTGTTCACCTGATCAACCGCATTGCGCAATTCGATCAAGTCCGGTTTGCAGACCACATCAAAAGACGGCATAGTTCATTCCTTCAAGCATAATGCCTCATTGTAATCGCTAGACCATCCCCTATGTCAGCCCTCACTGCCACCCACAGCGTCGATCTGCAACCCTTGCACACCTTTGGTTTACCTGCCCGTGCCCGAGAGCTGCGTTTGTTGACCAATCAGGACGATCTAATGGCTTTTGCCCGCGTCAGGCAGGAAGGACAGCCTTTTCTGTTGTTGGGTGAAGGCAGCAATACGGTGTTTACCAGCCCGCAGGTAGACGCAACGATTTGGAAGGTTGCACTAAAAGGCCGCCGATATTTGGGCTGCGATGGGGTTCATCACCATTTGAGGGTTTGGGCTGGCGAAAACTGGCACCACACAGTGGAGTGGACGGTGGCCATGGGCTGGGGTGGGCTTGAAAACCTTGCCTTGATTCCAGGATGCGTGGGTGCAAGCCCGGTGCAGAACATCGGAGCCTACGGCGTTGAACTCAAAGACCGCGTTTCAGCAGTGCACGTATTTGATTTGGATGTTCAAAAGGAATGTATTTTCAATCTGGATGAATGTGAGTTTGCCTATCGCGACAGCGTTTTCAAGCATGCTGCGCAGGGTCGTTATGTGATTACAGCGGTAGATTTCGCCTTGCCAGTACAGTGGCAGCCCGTGTTGGGTTACGGTGATGTGGCCCAGCGTGTGGCTGGACCGGGAAAACTGACTCCTTTGAACTTGTTTAAGGTGATCAGTGCCATTCGTACCGAGAAGTTGCCAGATCCGGCCGTATTGGGGAACAGCGGCAGCTTTTTCAAGAATCCGATTGTCTCTGAGTCAAAGGTGCAAGCCTTGGTTGAGCAGTTTCCCAACATAGTGAATTACCCGGCTGATCATGGCCAAGTCAAGCTGGCGGCTGGTTGGTTAATCGAGCAGTGTGGTTTGAAGGGGTATGTGTTGGGCGGCGTTGGTGTTTACACTAAACAATCGCTGATTCTTGTCAATTTGGGAAAGGGGCAGGGTGCTGAACTGCGACAATTGATTGAACATGTTCAGGCCCAAGTTCAGGCGCGGTTTGGTGTGTTGCTTGAACCAGAGCCGAATTTGATCGAGATGTAAAAAAACCGCCACCTTGTTCGGGTAGCGGTTTTTAAAGTTTATTCGCTAATAATCAAATGATTAGCCGCGTTTAAACTTGGCATTGGCTGCAATGCGCAGGCGCAGTGCATTAAGTTTGATAAATCCACCGGCGTCGGCCTGATCGTAGGCACCGCCGTCTTCATCAAAGGTGGCGATTTTTTCATCGAACAAGGAATCCGTTTTTGAATCGCGGGCCACTACGATCACATTGCCCTTGTACAACTTCACGCGTACCCAGCCATTCACGGTGGTTTGTGTTTGGTCAATCAAGGCTTGCAATGCGAGGCGCTCTGGTGCCCACCAGTAACCGTTGTAAATCATGCTGGCGTAGCGGGGCATCAAATCATCTTTCAAGTGCGCCACTTCACGGTCCAAGGTAATTGATTCAATCGCGCGATGCGCCTTCAACATGATGGTGCCGCCGGGAGTTTCATAGCAGCCGCGGCTCTTCATGCCCACGTAGCGGTTTTCAACTAGGTCAAGGCGTCCAATGCCATGCTTGCCGCCCAAACGGTTCAATTCGGTCAGTACCGTTGCGGGGCTCATTTTCTTGCCATTCAGTGCGACAATATCGCCTTTCTCGTATTCAATATCCAGGTACTCGGCTTCATCGGGCGCCGCTTCCGGGCTCACGGTCCAGCGCCACATGGCTTCTTCGGCTTCTGCACTCGGGTTCTCCAGGTGCCGGCCTTCGAAGCTGATGTGCAGCAAGTTGGCGTCCATGGAATAGGGAGCACCGCCTTTCTTGTGCTTCATGTCGATTTCGATACCAGCGTCTTCAGCGTACTTCAGCAGCTTCTCCCGGCTCAGCAAGTCCCATTCGCGCCAGGGAGCGATAATTTTTACACCTGGCATCAAAGCGTAAGCACCCAGCTCGAAGCGAACCTGGTCGTTGCCTTTGCCTGTGGCACCA
Source organism: Limnobacter sp. UBA3528 (assembly GCF_002377005.1). Classification (NCBI taxonomy): domain Bacteria; kingdom Pseudomonadati; phylum Pseudomonadota; class Betaproteobacteria; order Burkholderiales; family Burkholderiaceae; genus Limnobacter; species Limnobacter sp. UBA3528. Next base: position 155,740 of record NZ_DFOZ01000019.1, read on the forward strand.
TGTGAAATCGCATCTGCGCCTGTTTCACGGGCAATGTCGATCAATCGCTTGGCGATCAATGGGCGGGCAATTGACGTGCCGAGCAGGTATTCGCCTTCGTACACGGTATTGGCGCGGAACATGGGGAATACGAAATCGCGCACGAATTCTTCGCGCACGTCATCGATGTAAATATTCTCGGGCTTGATACCAAACTTCAGTGCTTTTTGGCGTGCCGGTTCAAGCTCTTCACCCTGGCCCAAATCGGCTGTGAATGTCACGATTTCACAGCCATAGGTGTCTTGCAGCCATTTCAGAATAACTGAGGTGTCCAAACCGCCGGAATAGGCGAGTACTACTTTATTGATGTCGCTCATGGTTCTCGATTCAAAAAGGGTTGTTACAGGTCCGCTTACTTGCGGCCCAACAAAAGGAATTCCATCAGGGCTTTTTGGGTGTGCAGGCGGTTTTCTGCCTCGTCCCACACCACACTTTTCGGCCCGTCAATCACTTCGGCCGCCACTTCCTCGCCACGGTGGGCGGGCAGGCAGTGCATGAACAGGGCCTCCGGGTTGGCCACATCCATCATTTCCGTGTCCACCTGAAAGTCTGCAAATGCACGGCGGCGTGCCTTGTTTTCATTCTCGAAACCCATGCTGGTCCATACATCAGTGGTCACCAGGTCAGCGCCTTTGCAGGCGTCCATCGGGTCTTCAAACCACTCATGGTGGGTGCCCTTGATATTGGTTTTCGCCGGGTCGATGTTGTAATCGCTGGGCGTGGAAATATTCACCTTGAAGTCCAGCAGTTCCGCGGCTTGCAACCAGGTGGCACACATGTTGTTGCCGTCACCTACCCACGCCACCGTTTTGCCCTGAATACTGCCGCGGTGTTCAATGAATGTAAAAATATCTGCCAGAATTTGGCAGGGGTGGTATTCATTGGTCAAGCCGTTGATCACAGGCACACGGCTGTTGGCTGCAAAGCGCTCAATGATTTCCTGCTCATAGGTGCGAATCATCACGATATCGCACATGCGTGAAATAACCTGTGCAGCATCTTCCACTGGTTCACCACGACCCAATTGTGAGTCTTTGGTGTTCAGGTAAATCGCCGAGCCGCCCAACTGATGCATGCCTGCCTCGAAGCTAAGCCGTGTGCGCGTGGATGCCTTCTCGAAAATCATGACCAGCGTGCGGTCCTGCAACGGGTAATAGGGCTCGTAGCGCTTGAACCTCGCTTTCACATCGCGAGACGACTGCATCAAATATTCGAACTCGTCTTTGCTGATGTCGTTGAACTGTAAAAAATGTTTGATAGGCATTTTTGTAGACCGGCTTGCCTGGCAGGCCGGTTCCTCCTTAGGCGGATTGTTCAAGAAACGCTTTAATCAATGGGGCCAGTTCCATGGCCAGCGTTTCTGCTTCTTCTTTTTTAATCACCAGTGGTGGCAACAGGCGAACCACATTGTCCCGGGTGACGTTAATGATCAAGCCTTTGTCGCGTGCAATTGCGACCAGCTCGGCACACGGCTTCCACAACTCCACACCCACCATCAGGCCGCGGCCACGAATGTCCTTTACCCCTGCAATTCCAGCCAGCTCTCGCGACAAAACAGCGCGAATCAACTGGCCCATTTGTTCGGAATGCGCCAGCAGGCCTTCTTCTTCCATAATCTGGATTGTGGCCAGTGCCGCCACTGAAACCAAAGGGCCACCACCAAACGTGGTGCCATGCGTGCCCGGCGTGAATACACCAGCTGCAGGACCCCAGGCCAGGCAGGCGCCAATCGGTACGCCCGATCCCAAACCCTTGGCCAGTGTAATGACATCGGGTTGAATGCCAGCGTGCTGGTAGCCAAACCACTTGCCTGTGCGGCCAATGCCACTTTGCACTTCGTCTATCATCAGCAGCCAGCCTTTGGCGGTGCACAACTTGCGCAAAGCTTGCAAGTATTCGGTATCTGCCACATTAATGCCGCCTTCGCCCTGAAGAACCTCAAGCAAAACCGCTTGAATTTCAGGGTTTTCGTCTGCAGCCTGTTCAATGGCCGCAAAGTTTTTGTAGGGTACGCGAACAAATCCACCGGGCAACTCGCCAAAACCAACCTTGGCCTTGGGGCTGTCTGTTGCTGCCAGCGTGGCAAGGGTTCGACCATGCCAGGCACGTTCCATCACGATGATTTTTGCGTTCTCGATGCCTTTTTTGTGACCGTAATATTTGGCCAGTTTGATGGCTGCCTCATTGGCTTCCGCACCCGAGTTACAGAAAAATGCTTCATCCATGCCCGAGATTTCACACAGGCGATCAGCAAGTTTCGACTGCTCAACCACACCATACAAGTTGGAGGTATGAATCAATTTGCCCGCTTGTTCGGCGATAGCTTTCACCAACTTGGGGTGATTGTGTCCCAAACCGTTTACCGCAATACCAGACAAGCCATCCAGGTACTTTTTGCCATCAGTTGACCACATCCAAGCGCCATCACCGTGGGTGAAAGCAATGGGCTGGCGGGCGTAGGTTTTCATCAAGTGGTCTGTCACGGTAAAACTCTCTATCAGCAGTGTTCAGGCAAAACGCGGACTCTAAAAACAAACGCAGCCAATCGGTCGACGTGCGGCTGCGTTGTGCAAAGCGAAATTGTACGACGAATCAAGGCTTAAGGGCTAGTCTTGCCGGTGAGCTCGAGTCCTAAATTCATCAAGATCAGAGGGTAAATGCTTGGCTCTCAGGTATTCATGGGCGACCACCGACAAGCATTCGTAGCTTGGCAGAGGGAAAGTTCTGCCCGAGGTTCGGATATTGTCGATTTTCATCGAGTCGACATTGTCTCGGCTCATCAATGGTTCACCTGGCGCAAGTTCCATCAAAAATGCCTGGGCTTTTGCGGCTACATCGGGAATACCAAACACCAGCGGGGTTTTTCCCACAGCCCGCGCGGAGAGTTTGACCAATTCTTTTAGGGTAAAAATTTCCGTACCGACTAAATCATAGGTGTTGTGCAGGGTGTCTTTGCCTTGGTCCTCGACACATGCAAACACAGCCTTGGCCACATCACTGACCGAGACAGGTTGAAAGCGTGCGTCAGCACCGGCCAAGGGAATAAAAGGCGCGATTTTCGCAAGCGAAGCGAACGTATTCAAGAATTTGTCTTCCCGACCAAACACCACGGATGGACGGAGAATCGTCCAGGCCAGTCCGCTGTCCTTGACTACGGCTTCACCATCGGTTTTGGAGCGAAGGTACATCGATGGCGCCGGGTTTTGCACACCCACACCCAAGGCGCTGACATGAACAATCCGTTTGGCACCGTGCTTGGACATCGCTGTGCACAGGGCTTTCGGAAATTCAACATGATTGACTCGAAAGTTTTGACCGTAAGGTTTGCCCGGTTTGCTGTGCAATACACCCAGTAGATTCACAACAATATCCTGTCCCGACACCAGGCGACCCAGTGTGGCGCGATCGTGAATATTTGCTTCAATGATCTGGCAGGTTGGCAGGGTCAGCAAATGCTTTGCTTTGTCATAGCGGCGGGTGGGTACAGTGATGCGGTAACCAGCTTTGGCCAGTTGATTGCAAACAGCTTGGCCCAGAAAGCCCGAGCCACCGATCACCAATACGTTTTTTGTCTTACTCATAGAAACAGCGTTCACCTGATTACTTGGATCCGTAGATGATACCCAGTCTTTGTTTCAAAGGGGTCGAGGCATTGTTCAACAACAGAGAATACGCCACTGTATTGGACATTACGTTCTTCACGTAACCACGTGTTTCGTCAAATGGGATCAATTCTGCAAAAATCGCGCCTTCTATCTTTCTGTCGCCGAGTCTGCGTTTCCAAAGGGCAGGGCGACTCGGTCCTGCGTTATAACCCGCTGAAGCGAGTACCGGCGATTGATCGTGTTGCTCAAAGACCATTTTCAGGTAGCTGGTACCCAAAGTCAGGTTGGTCTCAATTTCCGTAATATCGGCTGGTTTAAAGTCAGACATGCCAATTTTCTTCGCGACATATTTGGCGGTGGCGGGCATGACCTGCATCAAGCCACTGGCGCCAACACCTGATCTTGCAATCGTGACAAAGCGGGACTCCTGGCGAATCAAGCCATACACCCATGATTCATCCACGCCAATTTCCCTGGTTTTCGCTTGCATGTTGTCACGGAAAGGCGTGAGGTATCTCAAGGCCAAGTCATGCTCGGCTTCGGTACGATCCGCTGCCGCAATGGCACGGTCGTACAACTGGTGGCGTTCTGCCCAGGTTGCCGCTGCAAGCAATTGCCGGTCGTTCATCTGCGCGACTTGCAGGTTAAATTCCCAAAAACCCTCGGTACGCAGGCCTGCATCGTAAAGCGCAAGGGCGCGTAACAGCCCTGGGTGTTTCTTCGCCCAGTCCAGTTCAGCGGCACTCAATAATTCAGGGCGTTTTGGGGCTGTGACTATGTCGCCCAGCTCTTCATGCGCCAGTTTTCCATAGAAAGAAAAAGGGCTGCTGGCTTTGATCCATTCTTGCCGGGCTTCAACTAGCTTGCCTGCTTGGGCCAGTGCGCGTCCTCGCCAATAGGCCCAGGCTCTGTCTTCTTTCACATTCGGGCTCATCTCGTTGGTGGCCTGAAGCACGGCATTCCAGTCTTCCAAGAGCAGCGCCGAGCGTACCTTCCATTCTTGCTGTTCCGGGCTCATTGCTTCCAATTTGCTGCGCTTGAAGTAGGTCAGCGCATTTCTGTCCCATACCAGGCCTGCACGGTATCCCACATGCGCCCAAAGCCATTGTTCAGAGCTGGGAGAAAGTTTGCCCTGGTGGTTTTCAGTGATCTGACGCGCAATGCGCTCATAGTCTTCAACCGCTTTTCTGGCCAGCGCACCCGTCAAGTACAGATCTGTGTCGGTACTGCGACCTGGCGACTTCAAGTATTTATCGGGATTGAAAATGGCCTCTCGCAAAGTCTTGCTGTCAATGGCTTTTCCCCAGGCCGTGTCTTCGAATTCATCAACAAATTTAACCGCGTTGGTCAGCTGGTTTGCAGCCACCATCTGCAGCACATGTCGATCCAGGTCTTGGGCGCTAACGCCGCCCAGTTTGTACAGGTTTTTCAGAAGAACTCGACATGTTTTAGGCAGGCGCTTGTCGAAACTTACAACGGCATCCAGTTTGTACCTGACCAATTGTCCCTGTTCTGCTGCATACATCAGGTCTGCACACTCAACGCCTTGATCTGGTCGGTAGCGCAGGTGTTGTCGCTGCTCTGCAAAATCATTCCACTGTGCGGTACGCGCTAGTTGCTCAAGCCAGTCTCGCCGCAAGGTTTCCGCAGGCCAGCTATTGTCATGTTTGTTCAGCAGAGGCAGAATTTCAGACTTCGCCCACACCACTTCTCGGTCCGGAAACTGTTTCTCCACGCCTTTTTGAAAAAAGCGAAATTCCCAGATGTCCACATAAGGCCTAAATATGCTTTTTTGCGGCAACTCGGAAGTCAAGCGGTTAAACTTGTCATACGCACCATCAGCGTAAGCAGATTTAATCTGTTTGATTAACTCTGCATCCGACTCTTTATTGGCCAAGGCGGGTTGAAATGCCATGGCACCCAAGGCAAGCAAAGGCAGCGAGATCCAGCGTGAAATGTAGTGAGAAATTGTCATTGTTCCTGTCATGAAAAAATCATTGCGGCAAACTGCCTTAGCCTATCGAAATGAGCTGCAGCCCGAAGAAATCAAAGCGTTGAGCCAAGAGATTTCGGCGTCCCTGTCAACTCTACTCCAAACATTCCAGCCTTGCACTGTAGGTCTGTTCTATCCCACACGTCGCGAGCCGAATGTACTGGAGATCATGAATAATTTGGCACTCAAAGGCTTTCACTGGGCTTTGCCTGTATGTTGTGAGTCGCCAACAGGTGCGTTTTTGAAGTTTGCGCAGTTTGCGCCCAACGACGAATTGGAACCCGGACGATACGATATTCCAGTTCCAAAATTCAAGTCGTGGGTTCAGCCCGATGTGTTACTGATTCCTTGTCTAGCTTTTCACCGGGAGGGGGCCCGTCTCGGATATGGTGCGGGTTGGTACGATCGCACCTTGAGTCAAATGCCCGAGAAGCCAGTCACCGTGGGCGTGGCCTACGCATTGACTGAATTTCAAGACAATTTTTCCGAACAACACGATGAGCTGCTCGATTACGTATTGACTGAGCGAGAGCTGATCTTCTCTCACTCAGGCACTTCTTAATAACCGATTTGATCCAGAATCGCCAAGGTTGGCTGCGCATTGTTCATGGTGTAGAAGTGCAATCCGGGTGCTCCTTCTCGAATAAGTTGTTCGCACAGATTCGATACAACTTCCAATCCAAATGCGCGAATCGATTCGCGATCATCTCCGAAATGTTGCAAGCGATTGCGCATCCAACGTGGAATTTCTGCACCACATGCATCTGAAAAACGAGCAAGCTGACTGAAATTGGTCACAGGCATAATACCTGGAATCAATGGAATTGAAATTCGGTGTTGAACCTGATCCCGGAAGTACAAAAAGGCATCCAAGTTGAAAAAGTATTGGGTAATTGCAGAGTTCGCGCCGCAGTTCACTTTGTGAACAAAAGCGTCTACGTCGGCCGCCGGGCTTTTCGCTTGGGGATGTGTTTCTGGATAAGCAGCCACCTCAATGAAAAAGTGATCGCCAGTTTCCCGACGAATGAACTCGACCAACTCGCTGGCATATCGAAATGAGCCTGTCTCAAGCATGCCAGAAGGCAAATCGCCACGAAGCGCAACAATGCGCTTAATTCCGTGTTCTTTGTACTGCTTTAGCAATGCGGCTACCTTTTCTTTGGAAGATCCAACGCATGACAAATGCGGTGCTGCTTCCTCACCAGCCGCCTTGATTTCAAGCACAGTGGACAGCGTTCCGTCTTGGGTTGTCCCGCCGGCCCCAAATGTCACGGAAAAAAACTCTGGCTTTCTTTCGGACAGTTTTTCACGCGTGGCGCGCAACTTCTCTGCACCTTCGTCTGTTTTCGCGGGGAAAAACTCAAAGCTGATATTCATCATGGTGTATTCATTCACAGAGTTAGTGGTTGGTCGCAACATCGATACTTTTCGTCGCGTACACAAAATATTCCTGATTGCCGTCGCCACCTTTCAACTCGCACTGGAAAAAATCTTTCACAGTCAAGTCGAGTTGGGCGCAGCAAGTCTTTATATCGTTCTCTAGTTGTTCGATCAGGTCATCGAGATTTTTCACCAAACCATTTTTACCGATGTTTTCCGGCCCAACTTCAAATTGAGGTTTAACCAGAAACAAACCTTCACACGTTGCAGGCATCAGCTTTGCAATATTGGGCAACACCTTGCGCAGAGAGATGAAGCTCAAATCCGCCACCGCCAGGTCAAATGGCATGAATTCTGGTTTCAGCGCGGCAATGTCCTTTTCGAGATCACCTGCATTGACTTTGTACAGATTGATCCCCTCCAGGGCCATCACAGCATGGTGTCCTCTCAAACGAGGGTGTAACTGTTCCCGCCCAACGTCAATACCCACGACACTCGATGCACCTTTCTGAAGTAGGCAGTCAGTGAAGCCGCCAGTGGATTGTCCCAAGTCGATGCAGCGCTTTGCTTTGACCTCAATCTGGGTGTGTTCAAGTGCATGATGCAACTTCAATCCACCACGGGATACAAAACTGGGTGCATCGCAGTCAATCAATTCAAGAGTCATGAATGGCTCTATCTGCTGCGATGCTTTTTTTACAACAACAGGTGCCTGAACTACACCGTTGCGCACTTGCACTTTTCCTTGTTCGATCAATATTTGTGCCTGCGCCCGTGAGGGACACAGGCCTTTTTCAACCAAGGCAAGGTCAGCGCGCAAAGGTAGCTCTTTCCCTGATTAATAGCGGTAGTGGTCTGGCTTGTAAGGGCCGTCTTGCTTCACGCCAATGTAGCTTGCTTGCGATGGGCTCAGCTCTGTCAGCTGGGCGCCAATTTTCATCAGGTGCAGGCGGGCCACTTTTTCGTCCAGGTGCTTGGGCAACACATACACACCCACTGGATACTTCTCGTTTTGCGTCCACAGCTCGATTTGTGCAATGGTTTGATTGGCAAAGCTGGAGGACATCACGAACGAGGGGTGACCAGTGCCGCAGCCCAGGTTCACCAAGCGGCCTTCGGCCAACATGATGATGCGCTTGCCGTCCGGGAAAATAATGTGATCAACCTGTGGCTTGATGTTCTCCCACTGGTACTTTTTCACGCTGGCAATGTCAATTTCGTTGTCGAAGTGACCAATATTACAAACAATCGCCTGGTCCTTCATCTTCACCATGTGGTCATGGGTAATGATGTCTTTGTTGCCTGTGGCGGTCACGAAAATGTCAGCTTTGTCGGCTGCGTAATCCATGGTCACCACGCGGTAGCCTTCCATGGCCGCCTGCAATGCACAAATTGGGTCAATTTCAGTAACCCAAACTTGGGCTGACAGGGCGCGCAATGCTTGTGCAGAGCCCTTGCCCACATCGCCGTAACCGGCAACAACAGCCACTTTACCGGCGATCATTACGTCTGTAGCACGCTTGATACCGTCAACCAGCGATTCACGGCAGCCATACAGATTGTCGAATTTCGACTTGGTTACTGAATCGTTCACGTTGATTGCAGGGAAGGCCAATTCGCCCTTCTTGTGCATTTCATACAAGCGATGAACACCAGTTGTAGTTTCTTCAGTCACGCCCTTGATCTCTTTCAGGCGTGTTGAATACCAGGTTGGGTCTGTTTTCAGCGTTTTCTTGATTGACTCGAACAGGCAAATTTCTTCTTCGCTGCCAGGGTTGTTCAGTACGCTGATGTCTTTTTCTGCCTTGGTACCCAAGTGCAGCAACATGGTCGCATCGCCACCATCGTCCAGAATCATGTTGGAATAACCACCGTCTGCCCATTCGAAAATGCGGTGTGTGAAATTCCAGTAATCAGTCAGTGATTCGCCCTTGAACGCAAACACAGGAATACCAGCGGCTGCGATTGCTGCGGCTGCATGGTCTTGTGTTGAATAAATGTTGCAAGAGGCCCAACGCACTTCTGCGCCCAGTGCTGCTAGGGTTTCAATCAGCACCGCTGTTTGAATGGTCATGTGCAGTGAACCGGTAATGCGGGCGCCTTTCAAAGGCTGGGATGCAGCAAATTCCTTGCGAATGGCCATCAAGCCAGGCATTTCGGTTTCTGCAATTGCGATTTCTTTGCGGCCAAAGTCGGCCAGGTTGATGTCGGCTACGAAGAAGTCGTTTTCGCCGGTAGCGGTGATTGGTTTTGCAATGGCGTTCATCACGCCCTCCTTTTTAAAGTTCATAAAGAAAGAAGCGTGAGCGCCGTTGTTTATTTCTTGTTCGAGCCTAGCACCCCAAAAAAGCATGGGTGTGTCGCAACGCTCCTCGAACGGCACAAATTGTAACAGGGTTAGCACAGGAAGGCCAAGCGGTATTCAGCCAACCCTTCCTGTAGAACGTCCGTTTAATCAGATACCTGCTGCAGCCTTCAAAGCCTCTGCCTTGTCAGTACGTTCCCAGCTAAATTCGGGTTCTTCGCGACCAAAGTGTCCGTACGCTGCCGTTTTTGCATAAATCGGGCGCAGCAAATCCAGCATTTGTACAATACCCTTGGGGCGCAGGTCGAAGTGAGCGCTCACCAATTCGGTAATTGCACTGTCTTCAATTTTTCCGGTGCCGAAGGTGTTCACCATAATTGAAGTAGGGCGTGCCACGCCGATCGCGTAGCTCACCTGGACCAGACACTTCTCAGCCAAGCCCGCTGCAACAATGTTCTTGGCTACGTAACGCCCAGCATACGCAGCGGAGCGGTCTACCTTGGAAGGGTCCTTGCCCGAGAATGCGCCTCCGCCGTGTGGTGCAGCACCGCCATACGTGTCCACAATAATCTTGCGGCCTGTCAAACCACAGTCACCCTGTGGACCGCCAATCACAAAGCGCCCGGTTGGGTTCACCAAAAAGTTGATGTTTCCTTTCACCAGTTCTTTAGGTAACACAGGCTTGATCACCTCTTCAATCACCGCCTCGCGCAATGTCGCCAACTCGATGTCTGGCGAATGCTGGGTTGAAAGCACCACGGTATCGATACAGAAAGGCTTTCCATCCACATATTTGATCGTGACCTGGGATTTCGCATCAGGGCGTAGCCAAGACAAGCGCCCGTCCTTGCGAAGCAGGCTCTGACGTTGAACCAGCTGGTGTGAAAGGCTAATGGCCAGTGGCATCAATTCGCGGGTTTCATTCACCGCGTAACCAAACATCAAACCCTGGTCGCCGGCACCTTGATCCAAATCGTTGTCGTGCGCCTTGTCTACACCTTGCGCAATGTCCGGGCTTTGGCGGTCGTAGCACACCATCACCGCACAGCTTTTGTAATCAATACCGAAATCGCCGTTGTCGTAGCCAATGTTCTTCAGTGTCTCGCGCGCGACGTCGATGTAGTTTACTTGGGCAGTGGTCGTGATTTCACCGGCCATCACCACCAGACCAGTGTTGGTCAGTGTTTCGGCAGCTACACGTGCTGTAGGGTCTTGTTCGAGAATCGCGTCTAAAACCGCGTCAGAAATTTGGTCGGCAACCTTATCCGGATGGCCTTCCGACACGGACTCAGAGGTAAAGAAAAATTCGTTAGACATCAAAAAGCTCCAATAAAACAAGGGGTTATTACTGCCGCCATGTTCAATTGAAGCCCGGCGACGCTTTAGCAGATTTGTTTTAGTTCGCCCCGCAAGTTGTCATTTAACTCAGCGAACTTAAGAAATATACAACATTTGGGGACGAAGGCAAAGCGCGTACTGGTTACAATCTGCCCCATGATCAAAAATTTGTTTAAAGCGTTGTCAGTTTTTCCTTTGCCTGTCCTGCACGCACTTGGTGCGTGGTTGGGGTGGTCGGTATATGGTTTGTCGGCCAGCTACCGTCGCAAAATTGAAATTCACTCCAAAATTGCTTTTCCACATAACGAATCAGCGCGTCTCGGTGCTGTGAAGGGCTCCGTCAAGCATGCTGGAATGGCGCTACTGGAGCTCCCTTTTCTGTGGGGTTTATCTACGCAGCAGGGCGCAGCGAGATGTACTGATATAACCGGCTGGGACGTTGTTCAAAGGGCTCAAGCAAAAGGGAAAGGCATTATTTTTTTGACTCCGCACATGGGGAGTTTTGAGTCAACCGCCCAAATTTTTTCAACCCGTGCACCCATCACTGTGTTGTATCGCCCAAATCGCAAGGCGGAACTTCAAGATATTATCGAAGACAGCCGTGCGCGCGACAACGTCGCTCTGGCTCCCACCACGCTTGGGGGTGTGAAAATCCTTCTCAAGGCGCTGAAAAGAGGGGAGGCAGTCGGCATGTTGCCTGACCAGGTTCCCGCTCAGGGGGAGGGGGTTTGGGCTCCCATGTTTGGTCAGCCCGCATACACCATGACTTTGCCTGGCCGACTCCACCATGCGACTGGCGCATCAATTGTTTTGGCCATTGGTTACAGGAAGCCGGGCGGACAAGGTTTTTGCCTCGAGTTGTATCAAGGCCCCGAGTCGCTCAGTGAGGATCCTGTCGAGGCCGCCGCACAAGTCAATGCGGCTATGGAAAAGCTGATTTTGATGCATCCTGAGCAGTATTATTGGGGCTATGAACGTTACAAACCTCCCAAAGGCCAACAGGGCCAGCAAGGGCAATCGTGACTCAATTTTTGATCTCAATCTGGTTTGCACTTGCGCGGCTACCATTTTCTGCCTACAGGCTGATTTCCTCGTCAATCTCGATGTTGTTGGCTATGCTCTTGTTCGCCTTGGCTCGTGAACGCCGAACCGTGGCACTCACTAATCTTGCTCTGTGTTTTCCTGACGCGGCGCAGCTACAGCGCATCCGTTGGGCCGTGGCTCACATTTACCTTTACTTACGCACCTTTCTGGACCGGGCTTGGTTGTGGGCAGGCAATGAAAAAGTAGTACGTGATCGGGTGCTAATTGAAAACCCGGAAGCTTTGAGCGTTCTTGATTCGACATCGCCAACCATTTTTCTGGCTCCACATTTTTTGGGACTCGATGCAGCATGGAGTCGCCTGTGCCTTGAAATCGATATGGTTACCATGTATTCAAACCAGAAGAATCCGGTGTTGAATTCGCTGATATTGGAAGGACGTTCCAAGTTTGGAGATCAATTGCTGTTGTCTCGCCAACAGGGTGTGCGTCCATTGCTGGCCGCCATGAAAAAAGGGCGTCCTTTGTACTATCTGCCCGATATGGATTTCGGTGAGCGCGACTCTGTGTTTGTTAACTTTTTTGGCGTGAAAGCCGCTACTGTTACGGCGGTGGCTCGGCTGTCCAAGTTGCTTCAGGCGCAGGTCGTGCCGGTCACGACCAAATATAGCAATGGGCGTTACAGCATTCATATTCATGAACCCTTGCCTAACTTTCCATTGGACGATGACACTCAATCCACGCAAGTTATGAATCATCACATTGAGTCTTGGGTGAAAGACAACATTCCGCAATACTTGTGGTTGCACAAGCGGTTCAAAACCCGCCCGGCTGGCGAGTCCAGAATATACTGACACCTGAATCAAATACATCACGGTCTTTGACAAAGCGACGATGGCAAATTCGAACATACTCAAGTTCACCAAAATGCACGGTGCGGGCAACGATTTCGTTGTGCTGGATAACTGTGCGAATCAAATAGATCTCAGCCCCGGGTTGATCAAGCGCCTTGCCGACCGTCATTTTGGTGTTGGCGCTGATCAGGTGCTTGTTGTCGAGTCCTCCGAGCTTGCCGATTTCAAGTACCGAATCTTCAATGCAGATGGACAAGAGGTTCAGCAGTGTGGGAACGGAGCGCGATGTTTTGCACAGTACGTGTTTGACAAAGGGCTGACGGATAAAAATCAAATCACTGTGGAAACCCTCGCTGGCATCATCCAGCCCGAATTGATCAAACACAATTGGGTCAAAGTGAATATGGGGCCGGCCGAGCTTAATCCTGAAAAGGTGCCATTCATTGCAGAGGGCCTTGCCAGTCGAAAGGCGGGGGGCTTGATTCAGTACAGACTGCCAGTTGACTTGGGTCCTGATTTGGAAGAATTGTGGGTCGGAGTCGCTTCCATGGGCAATCCTCATGTCGTTATTCTTCTGGATCAACCAGCCTCCAATGATTTAGTTCAGCGCTTAGGCGCCACACTTGAGTCTCACCCCCGTTTTCCCGAAAGGGTTAATGTGGGTTTTCTTCATATCGTCGACCGCAGTCGTGTTCATCTTCGTGTCTATGAGCGCGGGGTGGGTGAAACCCTCGCCTGTGGAACCGGAGCCTGCGCGGCTGCCGTAGTTGGCATGAAAATGGGGCTCATTGCCGAGCGGGTAGATGTTGTTAAAGCCGGCGGAACCCTCACCATTGAATGGAGTGGTCAGCAGGACAGTGATGTCTTGATGACAGGCCCAGCACAAACTGTTTTTGAAGGAGAGTTTTACTTATGACTGACGAGGCCATTCAGGTTGCCGATTTTCTGAAAGCACACCCTGATTTTTTAATCAAGAATCCGGGTATTCTCGCTTTTATCAAATTGCCTGAGCAAAGCACCGGGAACGTCGCATCGCTGCATGAGCGTCAAGTTCAAACCATGCGTGAAAAGGTTAAATCTCTCGAACACCGCGTGGTCGAAATGACGCACGCAGCTGTTGAGAATCAAGCGATTATTGATAACCTACAATCGATTACCCGCACTTTGCTTACAGTCAAAAACTCTGCAGACTTGCCCACAGTGTTGGTTGATGCAATCAAGAAAAAATTTGTAGTTCCCATGGTTCGTTTGCAACTTTGGAGTGAGGACAACTCTGCCGCTAGCAACTCTGATAAAACGCTCATCGATGGCATGAAAAGTCTTTACTGTGGATTTTCCGAGAATGCGCCAACACTCTCGGTTTTTCAAGGCGAAGAGGTTGCCCCGCGCTCAGTGGTATTGATTCCTTTGCGTATTGGTGCCAGTCCTGTGACCTTCGGCTGTCTGGGGTTTGGTTCACCTGACAAAGACCGCTTCTCGCCAACTTTGGAAACCGATTTTTTGAACACTCTGGCTGAAACCGCATGCGCCGCGCTGAGCAGACTCCAGAACACTCAATCCTGATCCAGCGATATCTGGATTTTCTGCGCCTTGAGCGGCGTTACAGCGATCACTCCGTAAAAGCTGCTCAGCGTGACTTGTCATTGATCGACACGCCCCCAGGGCAGCAGGTTACCACCACAGCACTTAAGTCGATCCTTGCACAGCGTCACGCAGCCGGAGCTGCACCTGCGAGTCTGGCCCGTTTGGCCTCAAGCTGGCGCGGATTTTTCAAGTATTTACTGAATAACGGTATTGTCGAAGTTGACCCCACTTTGGGGCTGAAAACCCCCAAATTGACAAGGTCTCTGCCCAAAGCGGTAGGGGTTGACCCCTTGGCTGCCCTGCTCGCCAAACCACTTCCGCAAGAGTTTCGTTTCGCCCAAGCTCATGTTCTAATTGAATTACTCTATTGCACCGGGCTGCGAATCAGTGAAGCGTTAACGCTTCAGGCTGAAGCCTTGAATGGATCAACAGAATTGAGAGTTGTCGGCAAGGGTAACAAGGCTCGCATTGTGCCTGTGGTCGACGCACTGCAAGCCCGCCTCAGAGAGTTCGTTGAGCCCCGTCAGATCCATCTTCTCAAACTAGGAAAAGGGCAGGAAGCCTCTTTGTTCGTATCGGCCAAAGGGCTGGCGTTAACTGCCAGACAAGCTCAACGAGATATTGCAGACCATGCTGCCAAGTGCGGTTTGGGGCAACATTTGCATCCCCATATGTTACGTCACTCGTTTGGAAGTCATTTGTTGCAGGGCACTCAAAACTTGCGAGCCGTTCAGGAATTGCTCGGGCATGCGTCCATTGCATCCACGCAGGTCTACACTGCACTTGACTTTGACCATCTTTCAAGTGTTTATGACAACGCCTTTCCGCGTGCCAAGTGAAGGTTTCTGCTTTTACAGCGCCGAGAGCAAGCGTATTGCTGCCACACCCATAGTCTCATTGCCTTGGCGTGTTGTGTCCTTGGCAATCAGTCGGCTCAGCATTCTTGAGGTGTTGTGGGTAGGGTCATTTGCACTGAATTTTTCTCGTGCCTGAATCATCGATTCAATCACGTAATCGGCGTCACTCCCTGCATTTTCCTTGGCGTAAAGAATGGCCACTGTGTCGGCAAACAGTTCTTGTTTGTAAACCATTTCTGGTTTTGAACCAAAACTCCCCGTATTTTGAATCCCTCGGAACTCGTCTTCATTCACCTCGTAGTTGGCCACGAAAGAGCGGCTCTCTCTAAAACAGTGCCCCATTTCGTGCGCCACAGATGCTGCAATAATTTGTGGCCAATGCGAGCGATTGTTTTCGTTCAAGAATCTCCCCCACTGCGCCCATGCTGTCTCATTCGTGTTCACGATGACTACGCATTTTCCATTGGCATAAGCCAAAGCACCGAGCGGCGTTGGTTCAGGTCGTTCAGTCACGATCAAGGAGGGTTTGGTTCGCATTTCCGCCTCCAGTTCCGTCATGACTTCCCTGGCAATCTGTTCAACTTGGTGTGCAGGCAATTGAGTCAGGTTAATTGAGCCAAAACCTAAACCTAGAGAGAGAAGAAATGACAGCATGGCTAAATCCAAGCGTTGAACTTGAATTCAGTTTCTGCCTTTCAATGGGATTTCTTTTTAGTGAAAAAAGCCTTATAAATCAGGCTTTTCTCTCAAAGTAGGAGTCTGCAAACTGCACCATGTAAGAACTTCCTTTACAAGTTCTTTTCCGTTGAGAATCCAAGATTGCCATCGCAACGCATGGTCGTGTAATTCAGGCAGATGTGGCAAAAGTGCAGTCCATGCATCTCCAAAATCAATTTCCAGGTCAATTCCATTCCACGCCAACCAGCAGTTCCAGAGCGCCAGTCTGCAATCTGTACCAAGCCCGCTGGCGTATAGGTCGTAAAAACAGGCAAGTTTATCTAGGTGCGCGTCGTCTTTGGTCGGGTAAATTTGCCAAACAAATGGTTTGCCGGCCAGTTGAGCTCTCACAAATGAGTCTTCTCCCCTCACAAACAACACATCATATTGCGCCAATAACTCATCAAATTCACTTTGAGCAACGAAGGGAACAAGGCTTGCGCAATCCTCCCGTTCTGGTGGTAAAACATTCCCGGCCAATCCAATTTTTATCGCGTACTCCGTAGAGTTCATTGAGTTGCAGGCATCAATCAGCTTTCGAATAGGCGCGGTCGGATAGGCGAAAACGAAAACATTGAGACCTGTATTGCTTGTCGATTGCCGTTTTCCAGCCAAACGAGTCGGGTAGTCACAGTGAATCAGTCCACCTGTTTTGTCAGTAAAGCCAGGGTAAAAAAAAGTAGTGACATGACCGGTGCCAGGGTCTACTGAAGTACTTAAGTGAAAGTGCTCAATCCATTTTTCAGACGAAAGGTAATCAATCAGCAACCAAGGCGTGTGGGGGAACTGGCGTTTTAATATTAAATCGAAGCGTAATAGTGTTTGCTCGCTTGAGGTTCCGAATGGTTCCAGAATTAAGTCTAGGCTATGTCGCTTCTCGATTTCTAGGTCGGTTTTGTTGGCATCAACAAGCGTCAGATTGTCATTGTCCCTATACGGGTATAGCGCCTGAAAAGTGGCTGACTCATCGTGAAACAAATCGACATGATGACCTCTCGCAGCCAGTGCTTTCGCCAAGCGAAGCGAAAAGCCCGCATCGCCGAAATTATCGATTACCTTGCAAACAATCCCGATGTGCATAGAGTTTCAAGCCGGAAAATACAAAGGGCCCCAACGGGGCCCCAGCAAATCCACCGTGTTGTGGATCATTTACTTCACTCGGGCACGATATTCTGCAGTGCGTGTGTCAATTTCAATCTTGTCACCAATTTCAACGAACGCAGGCACCTGAATTTCAAAACTTGTAGGCTTGATTCGGGCTGCTTTCATGATTTTTCCTGACGTGTCACCACGCACGGCGGGCTCGGTGTATTCCACTTCGCGCACCAAGCTGGTTGGCAGTTCAACGGACAAGGCTTTGCCGTCATAGAAAACCACTTCGCATTCCATGCCGTCGTCCAGGTAATTCAGTGCGTCACCCATGTTTTCGGCTTCCACTTCGTACTGGTTGTATTCTGCATCCATGAAAACATACATGGGGTCTGCGAAATAGGAATAGGTCACTTCCTTGCGTTCCAGCACCAACAGTTCGAACTTCTCGTCCGCCTTGTATACGCTTTCCATGCCTGCACCAGTCAGCAGGTTTTTCATTTTCATTTTTACAACGGCGGCATTGCGGCCCGATTTGTTGTATTCGGTCTTCAAAACCACCATGGGGTCTTTGCCAACCATAACCACGTTGCCTAGGCGAACTTCTTGTGCTGTTTTCATGAGTTTGATGAGGATTTAAAATTCAAGCCCCGTATTGTACTCGAAGTGTTTGTTCACACAACACACTTTCGAGTTCGCACCGAGGGCCGGTTAAATGTTGAAAAATTACAATAAAGCCGTCCTATTCACACTGCTTTTGAGTTGCTCCGATTAAGGACCGGGCTCGGATCTATCTCTATATAGGAACCTGCCGCCAGGTCCGCCGGTAATTCGTATGGGCCCACCGAGCGGCGGTGTAGTCCATCAACATGATTGCCAACGGCGGCTACCATTCTTTTGACCTGGTGATACTTCCCGGTAGTAATACCCAATTCCAGCCTCCCGTCCGCTAGTAAGGTAGCTCTGCTGGCATAAATAATCTCAGGTTCGTCATCGAGGTCCACGCCCTCAAGCAATCGTTGTAATTGCAAGTCAGAGAATGGGCGCGCGCCAGTCACCTCATAAATCTTCTCTATTTCTTGTTTGGTGCCTACCTTGCCACTAATAAGCCGGTGAATAAACTGACCGTCATCAGAAAACAATAAAAGCCCCGTGGTGTCTACATCAAGTCGACCAGCGGCCTGCAGGCCGCGCTTTATATAGTGCTTGGGTAATAAATCAAATACAGAAGGGTTGTGGCTGGGCAGATGGGAAGTCTCATAGCCAGCGGGTTTGTGCATCAACACATATTTGTACTGGGTAATTTCAAAGCTTTTCCCGTCGATTAACAGGGTGTCCCCCAGAGAAATTTCATCTATTTCGGGGTCGATCTGAATTCCGTCGCGAAAAATCTCAGAATTCCAGAAAATATTTTCACATTCGCGGCGACTCCCAAGTCCTTGTGATTGCAGTATTTTTACGCTCGGTCTAACTTTCATGTAAAGATTCTTTGAGTTTATTTGCCAAAAGTGTTTGACAGTTGGAAAG